>NZ_LPVS01000041.1:0-64159 GCF_014843905.1 Mesorhizobium silamurunense
AACGCCGACAGAGCCGCGCCCAGCAGCGTGCCGGGCCGACAACATCGCCTGAAGGCGCAACGAAGCGGCCTGTCGGCATCCATCTCCGCCCTCCCTGGCGACATCCCAGCCATCGCCGACATCAGCCGCAGATCGAAATCTCCATAGCCGTCGCCTGTGGCCCGCGGGTTCCTTCCTCGGGGACTTTCGTACGCCTGCCGGCGCCCGAAACTCTTCGCGAAAGCGGCCTGTCCGTTTACGTGATGGCTGGGTTGGAAAGCGGCCGACGAGTCCAGCGCATCGCGGGCTGTGTTGCACCACTGAAGCGGGTCATTCAGTGTGGCGACTCGACGCCGATCGAATAGCTACAACCGAGTGGGCCTGATCGAAGGGTTAGCTGAGCAAGGCCCCATAATAGACAATCGGACATCTTCTCGGCATCGCGTAGCCTTTGACAAGCAGCGCGTCCGCGACGGCGCAGATGCTGCTGGCGACAATCAGGTGGTTGGCGAGCTTAGCAAGACTGCCGGCGCCCACTGGCCGAAATGATCGACGGCGACAACGCGTCCATGCGGCTGGACCGCCCGGCCCGGCCAATCGAGCGACCGCGCCTCTTCCACAATTAGCGCTTGCTTATGGAACCTTCTGGCTGGTGTTCCATTGCAACCGAATGCAAGAAGCTGTCCAGCGCATCCGAACGCGGGCACCGTCCCCACGCTACTCATTGGTGCTGCCGATCTACAATGAGGAAGAGGTGTTGCCCCGGCTGCTCGAGCGGATCAGCGCGCTGGTCGCACAACTGGACGGAGAGACCGAGGTCATCTTCGTCGACGACGGCAGCAGCGATCGAAGCGTGCGGTACCTGCGCCGCATGGTCGCCGCCGAACCAAGCTTCCGCCTGATCGAGCTCTCACGCAACTTCGGACACCAGATCGCCATCACCGCCGGCATGGAAGCGGCCGCCGGCGAAGCCGTCATCGTCATGGATGCCGACCTGCAGGACCCGCCCGAAGTCGTTCACGACCTGGTGGCGAAGTGGAAGGAGGGTTTCGAGATCGTCTACGCAAGGCGCGTCAGGCGCGAGGGCGAAACCTGGTTCAAGCGCTTCACCGCCAGCCTCTTCTACCGCCTGCTGGAGAAGATGACCCCTGTCGACATCCCGCGCGATGTCGGCGACTTCCGCCTCGTCGGCCGCAAGGCGCTGGACACATTCAAGCGCATGCCCGAGCATGACCGCTTCGTCAGGGGCATGTTCGGCTGGATGGGCTTCAGCCAGGCGGCGGTGCCGTTCGAGCGCCCGGCGCGGACACTTGGCGAAACCAAATATCCGTTCTGGAAGATGATGCGGCTTGCGATCCACGGCATCATCAGCTTTTCAGAGCGGCCTCTGCAACTGGCGCTGTTGACCGGATTGGCGATTTCCGCTCTCGCCCTGATGTTCGGCGCCTACGCCATCCTGGCCTGGGTCCTCGAGACCGGCGTGATTGCCGGCTGGACATCCACGGTGGTGATCGTGTCGCTGCTCATTGGCATCAATCTCTTCATGACCGGCGTGATCGGGCTTTATGTCGGCAGCATCCATGCGGAGGTGAAACGGCGCCCGCTCTATGTCGTCGAAAGGCTGAGCGGCTTCGACCGACCGACGCGCGTCGCGTCCCGCGACAAGCACGCATCGTTTCGTAAGTCCGGGAACGGGGTCAAGGCGGATGTCCGAGCTCTTCGACAGTTATAGGTCCAGCTACGGCGAGGCGGTCGAGGGGTCGATCCGGTTCTCCGGGCTTCGGCATGATTTCTTCCTGCATGCCAAGGCAGAGCTTCTGCGCCGCCTGATCGTCGAGCAGGACCTTCGGCGGGGCAATGCAGGCGTGCGCGCGCTCGACGTCGGCTGCGGCGTGGGCTCGCTTCATCCCCATCTCACCGATGTCTTCGATCGCCTCGACGGCTGCGACGTGTCGGAGGAGTCGCTCTCGCGCGCCAGCAGGGAGAACCCGAGTGTCGCCTACAGTACGTGCACCACCTCGCGCCTGCCTTACGCGGATGGCATGTTTGACCTGGCGTTCGCCAGCTGCGTTGTTCACCACGTGCCGCCTGCGTCGTGGCTGGATTTCTTCCGCGAGATGCGGCGCGTCGTGCGGCGAGGCGGGCTTGCCTGCATCATCGAGCACAATCCCTATAACCCGCTGACGCGCATGGCGGTGCTGAGGTGTCCTTTCGACAAGGACGCCGTCCTGCTCAGCGCCCGCAAGGCGGCATCGCTGCTTGGGCAGGCGGACTTCCGCGATGTCCGCTGCGAGCATTTCCTGCTCCTGCCGTCGGCGAGGCCGCTTGCCGGCAAGCTGGAGCGCGCGCTAGCCGGGCTGCCGCTCGGAGCGCAATATGCCTGTGTCGCGCGTGCCTGAGCATCGTGTTGTGGCCGGTCTGAAACTCCTGGCGCGCTTCGCTTCGGTGGGCCTTGTCGCCACAATCCTCTATGCCGTCCTGACCACAGTCTTTGCCGGATCGGACTGGCTCGGCCTCGCGCCAGTGGAGGCCTCGCTCGCGGCTTACGCGGCAGCCGCCGTGTTTTCCTATCTGGCGCACAGATCCTTCACCTTCATGTCCGCCGGGTCGCACCGCTCGCAGGGGCCGCGTTTCGTGCTGCTGACGCTCGCCGGCCTCGCCGTGGCCTATGCGGCGCCGTGGCTGCTGACGGTGACGTTCGGCCTACCCCTCGTCGTTCCGGTTCTCCTCACCTGCCTGGCCATCCCGGCGCTCAATCTTCTCATGCTCGACCGCTGGGTCTTTGCCGAGCGGCGCCGGCAGGACGACGGGCCCGCCTGAGCGAGTCTTCAAAGCGCATCCAGCCGGAAAGACCTCAGTTTGATGGCGCGGTTGTAGATGTTGCTCGCATCGGCGCTTTGCGGGACGCCGTCGGGATAGTCAAAGGCCATGTCCAGCGTCGCCCTGCCGGCCAGCACGGTGTGCGGAATGACGAAGGACACCGTCGTGGGCGCGGCGCCCGACAAGATCGCCCGATGCACCTCGGTGCCATTCGCCGAAATGACGATCCTTTGCGAGGTCCGCGACGGGCGAATGACGGCGGCGAGTTCGAGCGTCGCCCGAAGCCCGTCGCGAGGCGGCGGCAGGGCGAGCCGCAGGCGCGAGCGCTCGCCCAGCGAATGGGTGCCGTCGGCCACCGGCCCCGACCAACCGCAGACTCTCATGCCTGTTGTCTCCCGGGCACCGTCGGAACGGAACGACACGGTCCGGCCCGGCGTGTAGCGTCCGACGGAATCGCGGTTGAGGCAGGTCGTGGTCTTGTCGATGTAATAGGCGCGGTAGTCGTCGTTGACATTCGGGCTGAGGGCAAGCGCGAGTATGACGATCTCGGCCGCCGCAAGAGCGCCCGCCAGCGCGTAGCCGCCAGACAGGATTGCGGGCGTGGTCGATTTCGTCAGCTCAGACCAGCGCAAGATAGCCTCCAAGCCACGCCACGGTCATGAAGTAGCAGGTGGCGACAAAGAGGATCAGCACTGCGACGAATGTCGGTTTCGAGGCCGACAGCAGCATGGCCATCAGCATCGCCAGCGGCGCGAGGCCGACGACATAGCGGACCATCGAAGCCAGGTTCGAGGTCAAAGGCAGGATGAGGGCCATCGCGCAGAAGAGGGCCGCCCCAAATTGTCTGCGAGCCGCCAGAACAGCCGACAGCGCCAGTCCCACGATTGCCGTCAACGCGCTCCATTGCGGCGCGGTGGGCAGAAAGCCGGTCAGGGGGTGGTAGGACAGGCCTGCCCAGAGGAACAGCAACGGATTGCCCGCCACCCGCCCGAACGCGCGCTGGACGTGGACGAATGCAAAGCCGTCTCCGACGGTGGCGTAAAGGTAGAGTATGTAGCCGAACAGGCCGACGGGCGAGATGAGTATGGCGATGATGAGATCCGGCCGGCCGAGCAGCCACCGGGGAAAGCCGATGACCGATCCGCCCTTCGCGCGATGCTCCTCGAACATGCGAATAACTATCGCGAACACGGCGAGCACGCCCACGACCCTCGTTGCCGAGAGCAGCGCGCAGAACAGCCCAGCGGCGACATAGCTGGAGCGTTTGAGCGCCAGGAAAAGGCATGACGTCAAAAGCAGGAAGAGGGGCTCGGTGAGGAAGGTGGCAAAATAGAACGAGAACGGGCCGCTGAGCAGGAATGCGCAGTAGAGCGCATAGGCCCGCATGTTTTTGTCCATGAGCGGCCATGCCACCAGGCACGAGACGTAGCCGCATGCCAACGATGCCGCCGTCGCGATCGCGATGGTGGAGAAAGGGAGAATGGTGCGGACCGTCGCCACCAGCATCGGATAGAGCGGAAAGAACCCCCAACGTCCGACATTGCTGTGGCCCGGAATGGGAAAGCGCTCATAGCCCTGCTCGGAAATGTCCACATACCAGGTGCAATCCCACTTGCAGAACGCGCGGACACAGGCCGCGAGGCTCGGATCCGGTGACACCGACGCAAATGCGGCATAGCGGATGGCAAGACCGCTCAACAGGAACAGCAACGGCAATGCCGCAACCGCAATCACCGTGAGGCGAATGCCGCTGTTCGAACGCGCGACATCTCCAACTGCCAAATCCGCCTCCACCCCCTACGGATGGTGTCGCCAAACGGTTCCGCATCGGGCTAGCCTCCTGGAGAACCGGCTTGGCCGTCCGACACTGCATACGTAAAGCGCCGTCGGGATCTTTAGTTCCGCTCACGCAGCTTCAGCGCTGCACCGACCCTCTTCACAACAGGAGAAGGGCGCGCCTGCTTTTCGACGCGAAGCCCTGCCTCGGCTTCGCGTCGAAAGCTGTCATCATTTGATAAAGCACATCCCCCACCAACGAAATCTTAATGTAAATCAAGCGTAATCCCGGCCATTAAAATTGTGCGTATGGGTTGGGGTTGCGCATGCCTGAGTATACCTCCTTCATCCGGTCGATCCGGATTCGCTACATTTCGGGATTGCTCGTCATCGCGTTGGCCTCCGCCGCCGTCATGTTCGCGCTCAACCGCGTGAACTCATACCGCCACCAGGTCGACGCCCTCAGCGGCAATTTCGTCATCTTCTCGCGCGACCTTCGCAACGCCACCAATTTCGCCGAGACGACCGGAACGGCCTGGCGGGCCGAGACCCGGGATGCGCTGACCAGCGCCGCGCGCGGCCATTCCGAACGGCTGATGGGCGAGATCGAGATTCTGAACGCGCAGCTCGCGGCGATCAGGCCGCGCCTGTCGAACAACACCCTCAACGCGCTCGAATCCGCTTCGGTGAACGGCGATCTGTTCTGGTCGGCGCGCGACATGGTGCGCAACTTCAACCTGATGTCTGTCGCTCAGAAAGTCGACGAATGGAGCTATCGCGAGATCCGCAACCAGAACGATCTTTTCGCCCAGCCCATGCTGGTGCGCGTGCGCACGGCGCTCGACGACGAACGGCATCTCGCCGACGCCTCCAACGACCGGCTGCTCTTGTGGGCAAGCGGCCTGCTGCTCGCGGTGCTCGCCATCGCGGCGATTTGGATCTTCCGGCCGATGGAGGACGCGATCCGCCGCGCCTTCGCCGAAACGGCCGCATCGCTGTTCAAAGCAGAGGCTGCTGACCGCGCCAAGTCGGAATTCCTCGCCAATATGAGCCATGAGATCCGCACGCCGATGAACGGCGTGCTCGGCATGGCCGAGCTTCTCGCCAAGACCGAGCTGACGCCGCGCCAGAAGACCTTCACCGACGTCATCGTCAAATCCGGCAACGCACTGCTCACCATCATCAACGACATCCTCGACTTTTCGAAGATCAATGCCGGCCAGCTGACGCTCGACCCCGCTCCCTTCCGCCTGGCCGAAGCGGTCGAGGACGTGGCCACCCTGGTTTCGGCCCGCGTTGCCGAAAAGAACCTCGAGCTTATCGTGCGCGTCGACCCGCGCCTGCCGGCTTTCGTCGTCGGCGACGCCGGACGCTTCCGCCAGATCGTCACCAACCTGCTCGGCAACGCGGTGAAGTTCACCGAGAAGGGGCATGTGCTGATCGATGTCGGCGGCGACCTCGTCGACGGAACCGTCCAGCTCAAGGTCCGCGTCGAGGATACCGGAATCGGCATCCCCGCCGAGAAGCTGCAAAGCGTGTTCGAGAAATTCGCCCAGGTCGACGGCTCGTCCACCCGGCGCCACGAAGGCACCGGCCTCGGCCTCGCCATCTCCGCCCGCCTCGTCGACCTGATGGGCGGCAAGATCGGCGTCGAAAGCGAGATCGGCCGCGGCTCGGTCTTCTGGTTCGCCGTGCCGCTGCCCGTGCACAAACAGGAAGCGCGCGACGAGATCGTGCCGGTCGACGTCACCGGCGCCCGCGTGCTGGTCATCGACGACAACCCGGTCAATCGCGAGATCCTGCTGGAGCAGCTGCGGAGCTGGAGCTTCGACTGCGCCGCGGCCGAAAGCGGCGCCGTCGGCCTCGCCTTCCTCGACCGTGCCTGCCAGCTCGGCGCCTCGGTCGACTGCATCATCCTCGATTATCAGATGCCCGGCATGAATGGCGCCGATGTCGCCAGGGCGATTGCCGCCGACAGCCGCCTTACGTCCATTCCGGTCGTGCTGCTCACCTCCGTCGACCAAGTCGATTTCGGCAGAATGGTGATCGACTTCGGCATCGCCGCCCATCTCACCAAGCCGGCGCGTTCGGCAGTGCTGCTCGGCACCGTGATCTCCGCCATCCAGAAGGCGCGCATGCAAGGCGCCAAGGCGCATTTCGTGCGCGAGCCGGTCGTCGCCCAGCCGGCTCCGCCGGCCTTCACGGTGATCCGCGGTCCGGCCGTTCCGGTGCCCGTGGCGCCGGAATCGACCGCCGCGCCGAGCGGCCCGATCGATATCCTGATTGCCGAGGACAATGACGTGAACCAGCTGGTCTTCGGCCAGATCCTTAGCGGCCTCGGCCTCAGCTATCGAATCGCCGGCAACGGCCGCACCGCGGTCGAGATGTACCGCTCGCTGCGGCCGCGGCTGGTGCTGATGGACGTCTCCATGCCGGAGCTGAACGGCTATGAGGCGACGCGCGCCATCCGCGCGATCGAAGAGCAGAACGGCAGCCATATGCCGATCATCGGCGTCACCGCGCACGCGCTGAAGGGCGATCGCGAAAAATGCATCGAGGCCGGCATGGACGACTACCTGCCGAAGCCGGTTTCCCCCGACCGCCTCGGCGCCAAGATCGGCACCTGGCTCAGCGAGACGGTGACGGCGAAGAGGGCGTGAGGCGCAGTTGAAAGACGAACGGGGCCACGAACAAACGACCGACGCCGAGTTCCTTCGCGCCGGCCTCTCTATCCGGACAGCTACCGGTTTCGCATAACCACGCACGCCCCGCCGACGCTTTGCAGCTTGTTGCAGATACCGTTGGCCTCGGCACGCGAGTCGGCGCCGATCCTGACCGCATAGATGCCGCGCCGGCCAATCGGGGTGCGCACGCGGCTCACCACCGGATCATGGCTGGCCAGCAGGGCCGGGAATCGGCCACGCACGCGCAGCCACTGGCCGATTGCGGCGGAGCGGCGGAAATTGCCGGCCACCTGCACGCCCCACGGCTTGGCGTTGATCGAGGCCATGGCGACGGTTTGCGACATGATCACCGGCAGCCTGCGGCAGGCAACCGCGAAGCTCATCTTCGGATCGAGCGGCTGGATGGCGCCGGCATAAGCTGTGTCCGAGAACTTGTCGACCGGCTCGCCCATGATGTCAAAGACATAGCTCTCGGTCTCTATCGGCAGGAAGCCGCCGGAATCCAGCCATCGCGCGACGCGGTTCTCGCCGGCATTGTAGGCCGCCGCCGCTAGGCCGAGATTGCCGTAGCCCGCCTTCATCTCGGCAAGATATTTCGCTGACGCCGGGATGGCCTGCCCGATGTCGTAGGGATCGGCAAGCCCGCGCAGCTTGGCCGTGCCGGGCATGAACTGCGCGATGCCTTCGGCGCCGACCGGACTGACCGCATTGGGGTCGAAGCGGCTCTCCTTCCAGATCAGCCTGGCGAAGAAATCCTTGGGCAGGCTGTTCTTGTCGGCCTCGGTCTCGATCAGGTCGCAGACGCGGCCGATCAGGCGTTTGGCGGCCGATTGCGGCGGGTCGGCCAGCGCCTGACCAACGCAGCCTAGCCCGAAAAACAGGAGCAGCGTCGCGATCCGAGCAGTTCCAGGAAAAGTGTGAAACGGTTTTCGGTCCGGAATTGCGTCAAAACAAATAGATGGAGCGGTTCGGCGTTTCCGGGAAACGGTGAACCGCTCTATCAAACGCCGCATCGGCTCATTCCGCGGCGGCTTTGCCGTGCCCGTACCGCTGCTCGATATAGTCGGCGACCATCTTTTCGAAATCCTGCGCGATCGATGGGCCGCGCAGCGTCGCCGCCTTCTTGCCGTCGATGAAGACCGGCGCCGTCGGCGTCTCGCCGGTGCCAGGCAAAGATATGCCGATGTCGGCATGCTTGGATTCGCCGGGACCGTTGACGATGCAGCCCATCACCGCGACCTTGAGGTTCTCGACGCCGGGATATTTCTCGCGCCACACCGGCATGTTCTTGCGGATATCGGCCTGAATGCTCTGGGCCAGTTCCTGGAACACCGTGGAGGTCGTGCGGCCGCAGCCGGGGCAGGCGGCGACGATCGGCACGAACTGCCGGAACCCCATCGTCTGCAACAGTTCCTGCGATACCTGCACCTCGCGCGTGCGGTCGCCATTCGGCTCCGGCGTCAGCGAGATGCGGATCGTGTCGCCGATGCCTTGCTGCAGAAGGATGCCCATCGCCGCGGAAGAGGCGACAATGCCCTTGGTGCCCATGCCGGCCTCTGTCAGGCCGAGATGCAGCGCATGATCGGAGCGCGTCGCCAATTCGGTATAGACGGCGATCAGGTCCTGCACGCCGCTGACCTTCGCCGACAGTATGATCTTGTCGCGGCCAAGCCCGATCTCTTCAGCCATCTCGGCCGACAGGATCGCCGACTGCACGATCGCCTCGCGCGTGACTTCCTGCGCGGTGAGCGGCGAGCCCTGGGCCTGGTTCTCGTCCATCAACCGGGTCAGGAGCTCCTGGTCGAGCGAGCCCCAGTTGACGCCGATCCGCACCGGCTTGTCGTATCTGATCGCCATCTCGACGATCGCCGCGAACTGGCGGTCCTTCTTCTCCTTGAAGCCGACATTGCCGGGATTGATGCGGTATTTCGCCAACGCTTCGGCGCAGGCCGGATGATCGGCAAGCAGCTTGTGGCCGATATAGTGAAAATCGCCGACCAGCGGCACGTTGACGCCGAGCCTCAACAGCCTTTCCCGGATGAGCGGCACAGCGGCGGCGCTCTCGTCGCGGTCGACGGTGATGCGCACGATCTCCGAGCCGGCACGATGCAGCGCGGCAATTTGCGCGACCGTCTGGTCGACATCGGCAGTGTCGGTATTGGTCATCGACTGCACGACGACCGGCGCGCCGCCGCCGACCGTCACGCCGTCGATATCGACGCCGACCGACGCACGGCGCGGGAAAGGAGAAGAAAAATATCCGGTCATGGCCGGCAGCCTTTAGCTTGGAGCAGAAAGATGCTCAAGGGTCCGGGCATGAGGTGGAGGAGCAAAGAAAGCTTGTCAATGGCAAGGAGCGGACGATCGGCCCAATCGGCTGCCTGAGCCGTTGCCGAGACCATGATAGCCAACTCCGGCTGCGAAGGCGCCCAAACCACGCCGCCGCTACCGAAACTGGTCAAAATTAAAACTAAACACCCAAACCCCGGTGGCATCGAAGCTACCGAGTGGATGATTGCGCCGTAAATGGCGCGTGATGTTGCCTAGAGGAGCTTCAGTGCGCCGTTGGTTTCGCCTTCAGCTTTTCAATCTCGTCCTTGATTGCCAACTTGCGCCGCTTGAGAGTGGCGATCTCGAGGTCGTCTACCGAAGGATGATTCATCGCGTCGATAATCTCACGCTCGATGTCGCCGTGCTTTCGCTGCAGCTCATCAAGATGGGATGCAAGAGACATGATTGGTTCTCCCTTTCATGGTTTCCTCGATTGCAGCCGTCGCAGGCACGTCCACCGCAGGTCGCTACTGTGACGGCACGGTGACAGTTTGCCACCAACCAATCTCGATGTCGAATGCCGTGTGGTAGCATTCCACGACAATGTGAAATGTGATATCAGCGGCGCGCCGGTCACAAAACCCCACCGGCCCCGCCCAGACAGGCCCATCCTTGGGCGATGCATACGCAGACGGTAGAGAATGTCCGAACAGGAACAGGCTGAAATACGCCTAGAATATTCCCGGCTCAAACAGGAACACGCCGATTTCGACGCCGCCATCAATGCGATGATCGCCATGGGTTGCGACCCGCTGCAGATCCAACGCATGAAGAAGAAGAAGCTCCTGCTGAAGGACCGGCTGATGGCGCTGGAAGACCGCATCATCCCCGACATCATCGCCTGACCGCCAGCTTTCCTTCGCTACGAGATTGAGAGCCTGGCGGCGCGCTCGCGCAGCAGCGCGACCAGTTCGCCTGTCCGCGCTTCCGACGTGTCGATCGGAACCACCAGGCACATCGTCGCCTCGACCTTGCCGGGTGCCGAAAAGACCGGCGCCGCCAGGCATTTGGTGTAGGCGTCGACAAGGCCTGAGGTCACGCAATAGCCGGTGACGCGGGCTTTTGCGATGTCGTCGATGAAGTCGTCGAGTTCGATCTTGCGGCCGTCCGGCAGCACGAGGTCGTCCTCAGAGATCATCGCCTCGATCCGGCTCCGGTCGAGGCCGGCAAGCAGCAGCCGGCCGGACGCGGTCCAGGGCAGCGGTATCTGCAGCCCGGTGGCCGAGCTGATACGGAACGGCCTCATACCCGGGCTCGAATGGACGATCGTGTAGCGGCCGCTCTGCAGCATGCAGAGCTCCGAGGTTTCCCCCGTCTCGCGCGACAGCGTGTCGACCTCCTGCCGTCCGCGCCTGAGCAGGTCGTTGCCGCGCATGTAGGCCATTCCGTAGAGGTAGAGCTTCTTGCCGAAATAGACGCGGTTGCCGTCGCCGGCCATCTCCAGGAGCCCGGCATCGACCAGCTCGCGAACCAGCGTATAGGTCGTCGAGCGCGGGGCATTGAGCCCCTTGGCCAACTCGCCGATGCCGATCGCGCGCTGGGTGGCATGCAGGAATTCCAGAATGTGAAGCACGCGGTTGAGGCCCTTCTCGCGTGATTTCGCGGGCCTCTCCTCGTCCACGCCCCCGGTCGGCCACTCCGCCAGCGTCTTGCCATCTTGCATTGTCGATTCCCGGTGTTAGTATCTGTCTTGTACAGGATACATTCGTCTCTTGTAAGAGACAATTGCTTTGTCGATTACCGACGCGTGTATTTGCAAGGGGAACACAACACGAAAGGAGGTCGCCGTGAACGACACATCCGGAAGACGTGATTTTCTGAAATTGGGAATGGCGGGACTTGCCACGGCCGGCGCGCTCACCGCGGTCAGCGCCGAGAAAGCCGCCGCGCAGGCCGCATCCGACAGCGTGCTGCGCACCGCGCTCGATCGCGGCAAGCTGATCGTCGGCACCGGCAGCACCAATGCGCCCTGGCATTTCGAGAATGATGCCGGCGAGTTGGTCGGCATGGACATCACCATGGGCCGCATCCTCGCCAAGGGCCTGTTCGACGATCCGACCAAGGTCGAGTTCGTCATGCAGGATCCGGCGCAGCGCATCCCGAACGTCACCACCAGCAAGGTCGACATCACCATCCAGTTCATGACCATGACCGCGCAGCGCTCGCAGCTGATCCACTTCTCGCGGCCGTATTACGTCGAAGGCGTCGCGCTGCTGACGCTGCCCGGCTCCGAGAACAAGACCTTCGACAAGCTGCTTGCAGCGGGTTCGGCCACGCGCGTCTCGATCCTGCAGAATGTCGATGCCGAAAGCTCGGTGCATTATGCCTTGCCGCAGGCGCAGGTGATGCAGATCGACACCCAGGCGAACGTGCTGCAGGCCCTGGAATCCAAGCGCGTCGACGCCGCCGCGGTCGACCTATCCACCGTGCGCTGGCTCGCCTCGCGCAACCCGGACAAATATTTCGATGCCGGCAAGAGCTGGTATTCGATGCTTTACGGCGCGGCGCTCCGGCAAGGCGATCTCGATTGGCTGACCTATGTCAACCAGACCTTCACCATCGCCATGTTCGGCCACGAGACGGCGCTCTACGACGCCGCCTTCAAGGAATATTTCGGCCAGGAGCCGCCGCCGCGCCACCCGGGCTTCCCGGTCATCTGACCAGGCCCATCCGACAAAGCCGGCGGAGGGGCACGTCCTTCCGCCCGTTTTCCCTCGACACGGGCCTGGTGGGTGGCGGATGCTTGATCCGTCACCGCAGGCCATTGAGACGGACGCATGGGCTATACGCTCAATTTCAACCTGATCTGGCGGCATTTCGACAAGCTTTCGGGCGGGCTGCTGCTCAGCCTCGAGCTCGCCTTGATCTCGATCGCCATCGGCATCGTCATTGGCCTGGTGCTGGCGGTCTGGTACGTCTCGGCCGGGCGCGTCGTGCGCGGCGTCATCGCGGCTTACGTCGAATTCATCCGCAACGTGCCGCTGATCCTGCTCGTCTATCTGGTCTTCTACGGCCTGCCGACCGTCATCGACGTCGCCTATAGCGCGCAGACCTCCTTCGTGGCGACGCTTGCGCTTTATAGCGGCGCCTATCTGGTCGAGGTGTTCCGCTCGGGTCTCGAGGCCGTGCCACGCGGTCAGATCGACGCCGGCAAGGCGATCGGACTGACGCCCTGGCAACGGCTTATCCATGTGCGCCTGCCGACAATGATGCGCATCACCCTGCCGGCGCTGTCGAACACCTTCATCTCGCTGTTCAAGGACACGTCGGTCGCCTCGGTCATCTCGGTGCCCGAGCTGACCTATGGCGCGCAGTGGATCAACTTCAACACCTTCCGCATCGTCGAGGTCTATCTCGTCGTGACGGCGATGTATCTGGTGACGGGCTACGTCCTGCTCTTCGCGCTCCGCCTGGTCGAACGCTGGTACAGGACGGCGCGCTGATGCTCAGCCAGATCGCCTATGCCCTGCCGTTCCTCGCCGAAGGCTTCGCGCTGACGCTCTGGGTGTCTTTGCTGGTCGTGGTGCTGTCGCTGATTGCCGGCGTCATCCTGGGCGTCGGTCTCGTCTACGGACCGGCGCCGCTGCGCTGGGCGGTTCGCATCTTCAGCGACACCATTCGCGGCATCCCCATCCTGGTGCTGATCTTCTTCGTCTATTACGGACTGCCGGCGGTCGGCGTTCACCTGCAGTCCTTCTGGGCTGCGGTGCTGGCGCTCACTCTGTTCAAGACCGCGCAGGTCGTCGAATATCTGCGCGGGGCGGTCGCTTCCATTCCAAAGGGTCAGTCGGAGGCGGCGATGGCGATCGGCCTGACCTTCCGCCAGCGGCTTGCCTACGTGATCTTCCCGCAGGCCTTCCGCCGCTTCCTGCCGCCCTGGATCAACGGCGTCACCGACGCGGTGAAAGGCAGCGCGCTAGTCTCGCTGCTCGGCATCACCGACCTCATGCAGGCCATCAACCAGGTTATCGGCCGCACCTATGAGGCGATGCCGCTCTATATCCTCGGCGCTCTCCTCTATTTCGCCGTCAACTATGCGCTCTCGCTCGCCAGCCGTCGGCTGGAGCAGCGTTTCGCCTTCATCCGGGAATAGCACGATGGCCACCAGTTCCAACGACAGCCCGGCGCTTCTCGATATTGCCGAAGTCTCGAAGTCCTTCGGCTCCGTCGAGGTGCTGCGCTCGGTTAGCCTCAAGGTGGCGAAGGGCGAGGTGGTCACGGTCATCGGCCCGTCCGGCAGCGGCAAGACCACGCTGCTGCGCTGCGTCAACTTCCTCGAAAGCTACGACAGCGGCTCGATCCGCATCGACGGCAAGGAGGTCGGTTTTCGCGACGGCGGCGCGCGCCAACGGCGCAGCGAGCGCGACTTGGCCAGCATGCGTGCCGAGACCGGGATGGTCTTCCAGAGCTTCAACCTGTTCCCGCATCTGACGGCGGCCGGCAACATCATGCTCGGCCTCACCAAGGTGCGCGGCAAGAGCAATTCGGAGGCGCGCTCGATCGCCGAGCATTGGCTGGGCCGCGTCGGCCTCGCCCACAAGGCCGACAGCCTGCCGGCGGAGCTTTCCGGCGGCCAGCAGCAGCGCGTCGGCATTGCGCGCGCGGTCGCCATGGAACCAAAGATTCTGCTGCTCGATGAGATCACCTCGGCGCTCGATCCGGAACTCGTCGGCGAGGTGCTGGCGGTGGTGCGCAGCCTGGCCGAGGACGGCATGACGATGGTCATGGTGACGCATGAAATGGCCTTCGCCCGCGATGCGTCGAGCCGCATCGTCTTCATGGCCGATGGCGGCGTCTCGGCAGTCGGTCCGCCGAAGGAGGTCCTCGCCGTGGAGACCACCAACGAGCGCCTCCGCACCTTTCTGGCGCGCTTCCGCGCCTCGCATTTCTGACATCGGATGGCCTTCGCCATTCATTGTGGACAACGGATGGCTGAAGCCATCCTAGGGAGCATTCTTCCATGACGCCTTATGCCCGGCTCGCCGAACTCGGCCTGACGCTGCCCGAGCCGCCGACGCCCATCGCCAACTTCGTCACCTATGCCGAGAGCGGCCGCCTGATCTTCCTCTCCGGCCAGGGGCCGCTGCGCGCCGACGGCACGCTTTGCACCGGCAAGGTCGGCGAGGACGTGACCGTCGAACAGGCCTATGAGCATGCCCGCCTCACCGGCCTCAACCTGCTTGCCGTCATGCATGCGGCGGCGGGAGACCTCGGCCGCATCGTGCGCGTGGTGAAACTGCTCGGCTTCGTCAACGCGACGCCGACCTTCAGCGACCATCCCCAGGTGGTCAATGGCTGCTCCGACCTCTTCGCCGATGTCTTCGACAAGATCGGCGGCCATGCGCGCTCGGCGATAGGCGTCGGCTCGCTGCCCGGGAACATCACCGTCGAAATCGAAGCGGTTGTCGAGATCGCCGCCTGACTTCATGGAGTGTCCACTGCAATGAAAACCTATTCCGATACCGGCTCCAACACCACGATCCGCGAGCGGCTGGGGCTGAGGCCGATCATCAACGTCTCCGGCACGATGACATCGCTTGGCGCTTCGATCATCGTTCCCGAGGCGATCAGCGCCATGACCGAGATCGCCTCGCAATGGGTGGAGATGGACGATTTGCAGCGCGCCGCCAGCGCGGTCGTCGCGCGCCTTACCGGCGGCGAGGCCGGCTTCATCACCGCTTGCTGCGCCAGCGGCATCACGATGGCGATCGCCGGGGCGATGACCGGCACGAACCTTTTGGCAATCGAGCGCCTGCCGGACGACACCGAAGGGCTGAAGTCGGAGGTTGTCATCCAGCTCGGCCATATCGTCAATTACGGCGCGCCGATCGACCAGTCGATCCGCGTCGCCGGCGCCAAGGTCATTCCGGCCGGCACCGTCAGTGTCACGCAGGACTATCACGTGCGCGAGGCGATCAACGAGCGCACGGCGGCGGCGCTCTACGTAGTTGCCCATCACACGGTGCAATACGGCATGCTTTCGCTGGAGGAGTTCTGCGAGATCTGCCACGCCAAGAGCATTCCGGTGATTGTCGACGCCGCCTCCGAATACGACCTGCGCAGCTTCCTCGCGCGTGGCGCCGATGTCGTCGTCTATAGCGGCCACAAATTCCTCAGCGGCCCGACCAGCGGCATCGTCACCGGCCGCAAGGATCTGGTGCGCGCCGCCTATCTGCAGAACCGCGGCGTCGCGCGGGCCATGAAGGTCGGCAAGGAAAGCATTGCCGGCACCATGGCGGCGCTCGACGCCTGGGAGAAGCGCGACCATGCCGGCATCCGCCGGCGCGAGGAGGCGGCGCTCAATCTCTGGAAGGACGCGCTGCAGGGCATTCCGGGTATCGGCGCGCAGATCATACCCGATCCGACCGCCAATCCGCTCGATCGCCTGCAGGTGTTCGTGCGGCCGGAAAGCCGCTTCACCGCCGCCGGCCTAGCCTCGGCGCTCGCCGCCGGTTCGCCGCCGGTCATCGTGCGCAACCACGAGGTCGAGCGCGGCCACTTCTTCCTCGATCCGTGCAACCTCCATCCTGGCGAGGCGGAGATCGTCGCCGAGCAGCTACGGGCGGTGCTGATGGCGAAGGACCGGCCGGCCAATGCGATGAAAGCGGCGCGCAAAGATTCGGCCGGCGCGCTGCGCTGGCCGGATTGACACAGCTGCTCACCGCCATGTGGCCACTCCGGAAGAGGAGCTTTGAAGCACCAGTCAAGTGTCTGGCCGCATCGGCCTCGTCAGCACGGCCATCTGCTTCGACAGGAAGTCGATAAACAATCGGGCGCGGACCGGCGCCTGCCGGCCGAATGCATGGACGACGTGAACAGGTATGGCGGGCATGCTCACTTGCCCCAGAACGCGAACCAGCCGGCCGGAGCTGAGATCGTCCTGCACCGCAAATTGCATGAGGTGTGCGATTCCCGCGCCGGCAAGCGCCGCTTGACGAATGGCGCCGGCGTCGTCGGTATCGAGACGGCCGTTCGGCACAACACGGCTCCCGTCGGTAAGAGTAATGGGATAGGGCCGGCCCAACATCTGATGACGAACAAAGTCGTGGTTTCGCAGGTCTTCGGTTGAGCTCGGGCAACCCCTCCGGTCGATGTAGGTCGGGGACGCGACCAGCACGACCGGCAGATCGGCAATCTTTTGCGCGAGCAAGCCGACGTCCGACAATTCCCCCATCCGCACCGCGACGTCATAGCCTTCTCGGATCAAGTCGGCATGACGATCGGTTACGCTGAGTTCCAGCTTCACTTCGTTGTGCTGCGCAAGGAACATCTGCGCCCAAGAAGCAATCATGGTGCGACCAAGTTCGACGGGCGCGGTGACGCGCAAAAGGCCCCGCGCTTTGTCGGCCACGCGGACGGTGTCTTCTGCATCGTCGAGCGCCTTCAATAGAGGCGCGACACGCTCGTAATAGGCGGTCCCCTCGCTCGTCAGCCCGAGCTGACGCGTCGAACGACGGATCAGCCGCACCCCCAGCCGTCGCTCGAGCCTCGCCACGCTCTTCGAAACCGCTGACGGGCTCGACCCAAGCATGCGGCTCGCGGCTTGGAACGACCCTGTTTCGACGGTCCTTACGAAGGCGACCAAGCCTGCAGTTTTCTCAAGGATAGTTGTCATTCCAGAATTCCAGGCAAAAAAGAACGCACCAACGCAAGCCTAATCGGCCATAATCATGTCCATATACTACCTGTCATCGGCACAAGGAGAGATTTGATGAGCAAACTGGTGGGCAAGGTCGCGATCGTTACGGGCGCCTCCAAAGGTATTGGCGCGGCCATTGCCAAGGCGCTTGCCGCGGCCGGCGCTGCCGTAGTCGTCAACTTCACCTCGTCGAGCATGGATGCCGATCAGGTGGTGGGCCAGATCAAGGAGCAAGGCGGCCAAGCCATGTCCGTCCAGGGCAACGTGTCGATAGTCGCCGATGTGCGCCGCCTTTTCGAGACAGCAAAGTTAGTGTTCGGATCGGTCGACATTCTGGTGAACAATGCGGGAGTATTCGAATTTGAGCCGCTGGAGGCGGTTACCGAGGCTCAATTCCACCGTCAGTTTGACATCAACGTGCTCGGACCGATCCTCACCATTCAGGAGGCGGCCAAACACTTCGGTGCCGTCGGCGGCAGCATCATCAACATCAGCTCGATTGCCAGCTCGAACCCACAGCCGAATTCGCTTATTTACGCCGCGACGAAGGGGGCGGTGGACACGATCACGGTTTCGTTGTCCAGGGAGCTCGGCCGCCGCAACATTCGCGTCAATGCCATTGCTCCCGGCGTGATTGACACCGAAGGATTGAGGCGTGTCGGTATCATGGGCAGCGAACTTGAGAAGCAGATCGTCGAGCGGACTCCCCTCGGTCGCTTCGGCCAGCCGGAGGACATTGCTCGCGTGGCGGTCTTCCTCGCCTCTGACGAAGCGTCATGGCTTACCGGCGAACGTATTGCCGCTTCGGGCGGCTGGCAGTAACCGCAACCGCGTTGTCACACAGGACCTTATCCTTGCGGCTGCCGGCGAATTCCGCTAAGGCGCGCCTTTGCCGCCGGGAGCGATACCTTGACCGATCAGCGTGCCGACGTCGCCATCATCATGGGCAGCCAGTCCGACTGGGCGACGATGCGCCAGGCGGCCGAAACACTGGATGCGCTGGGCATTCCGCACAAAAGGCTGATCGTCTCGGCGCACCGCACGCCCGACCGCCTCTACGAATTCGCCAAGGGCGCCAAGGCCGCCGGCTACAAGGTGATCATCGCCGGCGCTGGCGGCGCGGCGCACCTGCCCGGCATGACGGCGGCGATGACGCCGCTTCCGGTCTTCGGCGTGCCGGTGGAATCCAAGGCGCTGTCAGGGCAGGATTCGCTGCTTTCCATCGTGCAGATGCCGGCTGGCATTCCGGTGGGCACGCTGGCGATCGGCAAGGCCGGTGCCGCCAACGCTGCCCTTCTCGCCGCCGCGGTGCTCGCGCTCAACGATGAAAAGCTCGCCGCCCGGCTCGACGCCTGGCGCGCCGCCCAGACCGCCAAGGTCGCAAACGAGCCGGCGGATACGCCGTGACCCTCGCTCCCGGATCGACCATCGGCATCATCGGCGGCGGCCAGCTCGGCCGCATGCTGGCGATGGCCGCCGCCCGCCTCGGCTATCGCACAATCGTGCTGGAGCCGCAGCCCGATTGCCCGGCGGCCCAGGTCGCCAACCGGCAGATCGTCGCTCCGTATGACGACCCCGCGGCACTTGCCGAACTGGCTGCCGCCAGCATCGTCGTCACCTACGAGTTCGAGAATGTCCCGGTTCAAGCCGCGGAGACGCTCGCCGCGCGCGTTCCGGTCTATCCGCCGGCGCGCGCGCTCGAGGTTGCGCAGGATCGCGTGACCGAGAAGAGTTTCCTGAACGGCATCGGCATTCCGACGGCAGAATTCTGCCCGGTCGACAATGACGACCAGTTGACGGTGGCGTTGCAAAAGTTCCGCGGTAGCGGCGTGTTGAAGACACGCCGCCTGGGCTATGACGGCAAGGGCCAGCGCGTCTTCCGCAACATGGAAACCGGCGGGTTTGCCGGCACCTGCGAGACGATGGGCAACGTGCCGCTGATCCTTGAATCGCTGGTCGTCTTCGAGCGCGAGATTTCGGTCATCGCCGCGCGGGCACACGACGGCTCGACGGCCGCTTACGATCCGGCCGAGAACATCCACCGCGAGGGCATTCTGCGAACTTCGACCCTGCCTGCCGCCATTCGGTCTGAAACGGCCGAGGCAGCCAAGGATGCGGCTTCAAAAATCCTCGTGGCGCTCGACTATGTCGGCGTCATCGGCGTCGAGTTCTTCGTTCTTGCCGACGGCTCGCTGCTGGCCAACGAGCTGGCGCCGCGCGTCCACAATTCCGGCCACTGGACCGAGGCCGCCTGCCTCGTCTCGCAGTTCGAGCAGCATATCCGCGCGGTCGCCGGCCTGCCGTTGGGCTCGCCCGCCCGGCATTCCGACTGCGTGATGGAAAACCTGATCGGCGACGACGTGCTGAAGGTCCCGGCGCTGCTCGCCGAGCCCGATCTGATGCTGCATCTCTACGGCAAGGCCGACTCGCGCCCCGGCCGCAAGATGGGGCATTTCACGCGGATCAGCCGCCTGCACTGATCCCCCAACTACTGCATATCCTGGTCTTCGTCCTCGTCCGGGCTGGCGCAGGTCGGATCGCCGTCTTGGCAATTGGGACCTGAAGTGAGCTGCTTGGTGCGCTCATTGGTCAGCTTCGTCAGGCATTGCGAAACCTCCATCGGATGGATGGAGCCGCCCTCGCTGTCGGCGGTCGAATAGGCGCATTCGGCATCGCGAAAGGCGATCCAGGCGCGCTGCGCCGTCTGCAGAAGCTTGTTGGCCTTCTCGTCATTGCCGCCGACGAGATCCTTGTAGGCGGCGTTCAGCTTGGCATCGGCCGCCTCATAGTCGGTGTTGGCGCAAATGCTCATCATCGACTGGCTGTCGTCGTTGCGGTCGCATTCTTGTCCCCAAGCCGCCGGGGCGGTTGCCAGGAGGACAAGACAGGCTGGCAGGAAGAGACGGCGCATGCTGGATCTCCAATCGCTTTGCGTCGGCCCAGCATCCCAGCCGCTCCCGAGTCGCGCAATGCGGCGCGATCCGGATGGCGAATATTTGATGAGCGCGCCGGTTGCGGCATCAGAGTTGCGCGCTTGCGGTTGACATGGGCAAGGCTCCTCGTTTATGAGCCACGCAAGTTCAAAGGCGCGTTTTTTCCGGGCGCGCCTTTAAAATTCGGCCCGGGACCGGGCCCCGACCGAACAGGCAAGACCATGAAGATCAAGAATTCGCTCAAGGCGCTCAAGGCGCGTCACCGCGACAACCGGCTGGTTCGCCGCAAGGGACGCATCTACATCATCAACAAGACCGCTCCGCGCTACAAGGCGCGCCAGGGCTGAGACTTGCGCGCGGCCTGATGAATGTCGCCCAAAACTGCGTAGCGGTTTTGGGAGAACGACGTGAACAAAGAGGCCGTGCCGCGCTGATGTCGATTGCCGGTTCGCCGGCCCTCTCACGCTAAAATCATTTTGACGATCCGCCGTCCGGCGTTAGATTCCGGCGATGCGGATTCTTTTTGCATTCTTCACCGCCGTCCTCTTCGCCTGTGCTGCCTCGCCTGCATCGGCCGAGGACCAGGACACGCAGCCCTCCGCCGCCTCGCCGCCACCGGCCATCACGCCGCCGCCCGTCGCCTCGACCAGGCAAGGACGGCTCAACCAGCTCTTTGCCGATCTCAAACGCGAGCGCAACGAAAAGGCCGCCGAGCGCATCGCCGGCCGCATCTGGAATGAGTGGAACCAGTCCGGCAGCGCCTCGATCGACCTGATGATGCAATGGGCGCAGAAGGCGACGGAAGACCAGAAATTCGACGTCGCGCTCGACTTCCTCGACCAGGTGGTGACCTTACAGCCCGACTATGCCGAAGGCTGGAACCGCCGCGCCACCGTGCATTTCCTGATGAAGAATTACGGGAAGTCGATGTCGGACATCGACCATACGCTGCATCTCGAACCGCGCCATTTCGGCGCGCTCTCGGGTCTCGCGCAGATCATGGCCGAAACCGGCCACAAGCAGTCGGCGCTGGAAGCCTGGCAGAAAGTGCTCGCCATCTATCCGATGATGCGCAGCGCCCAGGACCAGGTATCGGCGCTTTCGGAAGAGCTGGCCGGCGAAGGCATTTGATGGAGAAGGGAATAGGGAATTAGGCAGTAGACAGAAATATACCACTACTGCCTACTGCCTACTGCCATCCTCCAAAACTAATTCCGCTCCGGGATGTTCAAGCTTTTGATCGTGGCCCGCATCGACTTCATTGCCGTTGGGCTGGCCGCAGGCGTGTAACCCGTATCTCTTCCGCATGAACCTCATCTGCGCCGCGCTTCTCTTCCTCATCGCGCTTATCTTCGCCCTCGCCGGCATTACCCGCACCGGCGTCTGGCTGATCGAGCGCCGCAATTCGCCGGGCGGTGAATTCGCCGACGTTAACGGCGCGCGCATCCACTATATCCATATTCCGGCGCCTGCCGGCGCCGCTCTGCCGCCGATCGTCTTCATCCATGGCGCCAGCGCCAACCTCAGGGACCAGATGCTGCCGCTGAAGCCCCTGCTCGAAGGCCGCGCCGAGTTGCTCTTTCTCGACCGGCCCGGCTTCGGCTGGTCGGAGCGCGGAGCGGGCAACAACGAAACCCTTGCGGCGCAGGCAGACACCATCGCCGCGCTGATGGATCGCCTTCGCATCGGCAGAGCGATCATCGTCGCCCATTCCTTCGGCGGCGCGATCACCACCGCCTTTGCCCGCCAGCATCCCGACAAGACGCTCGGCCTCGTCTTCCTGGCGCCCGTCAGTCATCCTTGGCCGGGCGGCGCGACCGCCTGGTATTACAAGCTGACGGCCGTTCCGGTGATCGGCTGGCTGTTTTCCGAGACGATTGCTTACCCCGCCGGCATGCTGCAAATCGGCGACGCGACGGCCTGCGTCTTCTCGCCCAACAATGCGCCTGACGACTATATCGACAAGGCCGCGATCCCTTTGGTGTTGAGGCCGCGCGCCTTCCGCGCCAACGCCCGCGATGTGGCCCAGCTATATGACTATGTGCGCGCGGCCTCGCCCGGCTACCGTGAAATCAAGGTACCGACGGTCGTCATCTCCGGCGATCGCGACAAGGTGGTCTACGCCACCATCCACTCCGTCGGCCTGGAGCGCGACATTCCCGGCGCGGAGCTCATCTGGGTCCGCAACCTCGGCCACAAGCCGGACTGGGTCGCGCCCGATCTCGTCGTCGGCGCTATCGAAAGGGCTGCCGGCGCGCCGGTCGACTTGCAGGCGATGGCGAGCGTCGTGGAAAGCCGCATCGCCGGTGACACGCAAGGCGCCGGCAGATGCCCGGAACTCAAGGTGCCGGACGCCCAACTCGCGCCGGGCTGACGCTTCGGATCAGTGTGTTTCCGACCCGACATAGGCGATGCGCAGCATGTTGGTCGAGCCGGGCGTCCTCAGCGGCACGCCGGCGGTGATGATGACGCGGTCGCCCGGCTTGCCGAAGCCTTCGTCGAGCGCGATGCGGCAGGCCCGGTCGACCATGTCGTCGAGGTCGATCGCGTCCTCCGAGACCACGCAATGCGTGCCCCATAGAAGCGAGAGCCGGCGCGCCGTGTTGACGATCGGCGACAGCGCCACGATCGGCACCTGCGGCCGCTCGCGCGCGGCGCGCAGGCCGGTGGTGCCGGAGGCGGTGTAGGTGATGATCGCCGACAGTTTCAGCGTCTCGGCGATCTCACGCGCGGCGAGCGAAATGGCGTCGGCACCGGTCGCTTCCGGCTCGGAGCGCTGCGCGTTGATGATGCCGGCATAGGTCGGATCGGTTTCGACCTTGGTGGCGATGCGGTTCATCATGGCGACCGCCTCGACCGGATAGGCGCCGGCAGCGGATTCGGCCGAAAGCATGATCGCGTCCGCGCCTTCGAACACGGCGATCGATACGTCCGAGACCTCGGCGCGGGTCGGCACGGGTGCGGTGATCATCGATTCCAGCATCTGGGTCGCGATCACCACCGGTTTGCCGGCGCGGCGCGCGGCGCGCGTGATCTGCTTCTGGATGCCGGGCACCGCCTCCAGCGGCATCTCGACGCCGAGATCGCCACGCGCAACCATCAATGCGTCGGAGAGCTCGATGATCTCGGCCAGGCGAGCGACTGCCTGCGGCTTCTCGATCTTGGCCATGATCAGCGCCCGGCCGCGCGCGATCTTGCGGGCTTCGGCCAAATCCTCCGGCCGCTGCACGAAGGACAGCGCCACCCAGTCGACACTCGCCGCCAGCACCGCGTCGAGGTCGGCCCGGTCCTTTTCGGTGAGCGCGCCGACCGGCAGGTCGGTGTCGGGCAGGCTGACGCCCTTCTTGTCGGAAATGCCGGTGCCGGCGACGACCGTGCAGGTGATCGACTTGCCGTCGCTCTTGACCGCCTTGAGCTCCAGCTTGCCGTCGTCGATCAAAAGACGGTGGCCGGCCTCGACCGAGCTCAGGATTTCGGGATGCGGCAGGTAGACCCGTTTCGACGTGCCGGGTTCCGGATTGTCGTCGAGCGTGAAGGTCTGGCCGACAGCCAGCGCTTCCTTGACATTGGCGAACTTGCCGACCCTGAGCTTCGGCCCTTGCAAATCGGCCAGAATGCCGATCGGCCGGCCGACGGCCGCTTCGACGGCGCGGATGCGGCCGACGAGCGTGCGCATCAGCTCATGGTCGGTATGGCTCATATTGATGCGGAAGACATCGGCGCCCGCCTCGAAGAGCTTTCGCAGCATCTCCTCGGACGAGGAAGCCGGACCGATGGTGGCGAGGATCTTGACCTTGCGGTTGCGTCTCATTGACTGTTTGTTCCCGGAGCGGGGGTCGCTGGCGCGCCGCCCGTTGCGGGCTCGTCGGTCAGCTGGACCATCCAGCTTGCCTGCTCGCCCGTGTCATATTCCTGAAATCCGGCGCGCTGGAAGCCCCGGGCGACGCAATCATTCACGCCGGCAATCTTGAACTCTTTCTCGGCGACGCACATGTTGATCGGGCCGTCCCAACGCCCGCCGCGCTCGGCGTCTTCTGCATAAAGATAGTAAAACCTTGATGACAGCGGCCCCTCGATCAGCGTCTTGCAGGTCGACCCTTCGATGTGCCACCAGCCTTCGGTGATCCAGCCGGCCTTCGCCCGATAGCCGATGCCGACGCCGACCAGGTTCTGTGTCGCGTTGCAGACGCGGAAGTCGGCGCGCGCCGGCGAGGTCGCGCAAAGCGCGCTGATAACCGCGCCAAAGATCAGGAGCGGCAGGGTCAGGCGCTTGCGCAGCCTGCCAGCGAAACCCATCCCAAATCCCTTCGCGAACCACATCTGCATCTCTCGAAGCCCTTTTCAGCAAACTCCGGGCGCATGTCAACGCGCCGTTTTGTTCAATTCCAATCGATTTAGAGAGGCTCGCGCATGACCCCGAAAATCGGAATCGATTTTCGGAAAGGATCATGCGCCAAAATCAAAGTGCTACAGCGTCCTTTGCGCGTCCAAGAGGACGCGCGGCGCTGTAAGCGCGCGATTTGGCGTCCATCCGGGATTTTTTGCAGAAACCGTGGCCAAACAACGGCATTGCGCCTCAGTCCTCTTCGTGGAATGACGATACCACCCCGCCCGGACACTCGCGAACAGACCGTTTTCAACCGATGACCCGATCCACAGCTTTCGCGCCCTTCGACATCATCGAGGGCGACCGCAAGAAAGGCATCGTGCTTCTCGCCGACCACGCCCGCCGCGACCTGCCGGAAGAATATGGAAGTCTCGGCCTACCGGCGGAGGAGTTCGAGCGTCACATCGCCTATGATATCGGCGTCGAGACGGTGACGCGCGAGCTGGCGGCGGCGCTCGACGCGCCGGCCCTGCTTGCCGGCTTCTCCCGGCTTCTGATCGATCCCAACCGGGGCGAGGACGACCCGACGCTGATCCGCCAGCTCTATGACGGCACCATCGTGCCGGGAAACTATCCCATGGCGGCCGAGGAGCGGGAGAAACGGCTCGACCGCTTCTACCGGCCCTATCACGACGCCGTCGGCGCGATGATTTCCTCGGTGGCGCACGCTTCCGGGAAAGCGCCGTTCATCTTCTCGGTGCACTCCTTCACCCCGCGCATGCAAGGCTTCATCCGCCCCTGGCATGTCGGCATCCTATGGGACCGCGACGACCGCGTGGCGCGGCCGCTGATCGACATGCTGGCCGAGGACAAAGCGCTCGTCGTTGGCGACAACGAGCCATATGACGGCGCGCTACGCGGCGACACCATGTTCCGCCACGCCATCGTCAACGGCTATGCCCATGCGCTGATCGAGATCCGCCAGGACCTGATCGCCGAGCGCGCCGGCGCTCTTGCGTGGGTCGAACGGCTGGCCCCGATCGTTGACGCCATCGACCGCCGTCCCGATATACATCAGGTGAAGATGTTCGGCTCGCGCACCGGGCCGGTGTGACGGACCTCAAGCTCACGGAGTTCCATGCAATGGCCGAACTCAGCGACGAACAGAAACGCGATTTCGAGGCGGCCGCCTTCCGCCGGCTGGTCGAGCACCTGCGTGAGCGCGGCGACGTCCAGAATATCGACCTGATGAACCTCGCCGGCTTCTGCCGCAACTGCCTGTCGAACTGGTATCGCGAGGCCGCCGAGGCGGACGGCGTCGCGCTCTCCAAGGACGAATCGCGTGAGATCATCTACGGCATGCCCTATGCCGAATGGCAGGCGCTCAACCAGACCGAAGCGTCGGACGCCAAGAAGGCCGAGTTCGAGGCTAGGCGCCCGAAGGATCACTGAATTATCGGGACGGCGCATAGGTTCCTAACGCTGGCGGGACAGCGCCCCCTTTGGCCTGCCGGCCATCTCCCCCACTTGGGGGGAGATCAGACGTCGCGTCGGCTTTCGCCAATCTCCAACGTTGCAGGATGAGCGGCGCGCTGGCACAGCCAATCTCCCCCCTTGTGGGGGAGATGTCCGGCAGGACAGAGGGGGGCGCGAAGGATCGCTGCGGAACGGCTTCATCGCTACCCTTCGACTTGGCCCACAAGCTTTGGTGGTGAGGTGCTTGACTGCCAATTGAATCGATCCAATTTGCCGCCGCGAGCCACCGGCGCACCGGATTTCAGAGCGTGAACATACAAACCACAATGCAAGCGCGGCCGCTGGGCCGTTGCCGGCATTTTCCTTGCCAATGGCTTCCTCACCGGCAGCTGGGCGCCGCAGATCCCGGTGTTCCTCACCCGGCTGGACATCTCGAAATTCATGCTCGGCCTGCTGATCCTGCTGTTCGGGGTCGGCGCGGTGATGGCGATGACCTGGTGCGGCCATCTCATTTCCAGGCACGGGTCGCGCACCGTGCTGCGCTGGTTCGGCGTCTGCGGCAGTTTCGGCCTGCTGGTCGTGGCGCTCGCCCCCAACGTGCCGCTCGCGGCAATCGCCATGCTCATCTTCGGCGGATCGATCGGCGGCATGGATGTCGCCATGAACTCCAATGCCGTGGTCGTCGAACGGCGGCTGTCGCGCGCGATCATGTCGTCCTCGCATGGCTTCTGGAGCCTCGGCGGCTTCGCCGGCGGCGCGCTCGGCGGCTACTCGATCCAGAATTACGGCTACCTCTCCCATGCGATCGTGGTGACCGCGATCGCTTTCGCCGTTATTGGCCTTGCTGTTCGCTACCTTATCGCCGAGGACAAACCGCGGGCCGCCGAGCATCAGAAATTTACGCTGCCCCGGCACACAATAGTCTATCTGGTCGGGCTGATGGCGCTGCTCACCATGGTCTCCGAGGGCGCGGTGCTCGACTGGGCGGCGCTTTATCTGCACCAGGAGGTCGGCGCCGACCTTGCGATTGCCGGCCTCGCCTATGCCGCTTTCTCCGGCGTCATGGCGCTGATGCGCTTCCTGGGCGACGGCGTGCGCAACCGCTTCGGCGCGGTGGCGACGCTGCGCGGTTCGGCGCTTGTCGCCGCCGCCGGCATGTTCGTGGCCGGCCTCTCGCCTTCGCCTTATCTCGCCATTGCCGCATTCGCCTTCTGCGGCTTCGGTATCGCCAACATGGTGCCGATCCTGTTCTCGGCAGGCGGCAACCAGGAAGGCATGTCCTCGGGCACCGGCATGAGCGTTGTCACCACCGTGGGCTATTCCGGCATCCTGGTGGCGCCGTCGGCGATCGGCTTCGTCGCCGAGCACTCGAGCTTCGGCCCGATCTTCATCGCGCTTTCGGGCCTGCTGGTCATCGTGTTGTTGATGGCCAGCCTTGCTCACCGGGCCGAATTCGCCGCCGATCCGGCGCCGGCGGAGTAACGCTTCAGCTCTTCATGCAGGAAATCCGCCACCCGGCGGATACGCACGCTGGTGCGCACATCGCGATGCATCGCAAGCCACACTGGTAGCACGGGCAAGGGAACCTCCGGCAAAAGCTTCTCCAGGTCCGGATCGCGGTTCGCCAGCGGCTCCTGGCCGATGCCGATGCCATTGCCGGCCCGCACCGCTTCCCAGAGCACGATCTGGTTATCGGTCCTGAAGCGGAAGTCGCTGCGGCCGACCGCAATACCAAAAGCGGTGAAGCCGCGAATGATCTCGTCGCTGCGGTCGAACCCGACCAGGGCATGGTCGAAGAGATCGGCGGGCTTTTGCGGACGGCCGCGCCAGTCGAGATAGGATTTCGCCGCGCACAGGCAAAGCGCAATGTCGGTGACCTTGCGCGCCACCAGCTCGTTCTGCGCCGGCCTAACCATGCGGATGGCGATGTCGGCATCGCGGCGCAACAGGTTCTCGACCTGGTTCGAGGCGACGATCTCGACCTCGATGCCCGGCTCCTCCTCGCCAAGACGCGCCGTCATCTGCGGCAACACGCAAGCCGCGACCACTTCGCTGGCGGCAATGCGCACCGTGCCCTCGATCGCCTCGACCGATCCGAGCGCCAGCAGCGAGAAGGCATTGGCCTGCTCGCTGACCGCCTGCCCTCGTTCGTAGAGCGCGCTGCCGGCTTCCGTCAGTTCGTAGCCGCGCCGCCCGCGCCGGAACAGCGTGACGCCCAGCGCCTGCTCCAGCTCGGCGATGTGGCGGCCGAGCGTCGGCTGGCTCGCCGCCAGTCTGCGCGCCGCAGCCGACAGGCTGCCTGTTTCGGCCACCGCGACGAAACTCTTGATCAGGTTCCAGTCGAATTCTTTCATTCATTTTTGAATATCATATCGCCGATCTTAGTCAATTTTCATTCGTTTCCGGGGAGGTCAGATTAGGTGGGGCAAACGCAATCAACGGAGACGAACAATGACCAAGATCGCAATTCTGGGCGCCAATGGACGGCTCGGCCGCGTGGTCGCCAAGGCTTTCATCGACGCCGGTTTCGACGTCCGCACCGTCACCCGCACCGGCAAGGTGCCGGCCGAGCTCAAGGGCGCCACGGCGGTCGCCGGCGATGCGCTGGACAGACAGTCGCTGGTCCGCGCCACCGAAGGTGTCGACATCATCTTCAACGGGCTCAACCCGATCTATACCGACTGGGGCAAATGCCTGCCAATGGCCGAGAACGTCATGGCCGCCTGCCGCGCGAATGGCGCGCTGCATCTCTTCCCCGGTACCGTCTACAATTACGGCTCGCCGATGCCTGAGGTGATCACTGAGGACACGCCTTTCCATCCGACGACCGAGAAAGGCCGCATTCGCTGCGCCATGGAAGAGCTGTCCGGTCGCGAGGCCGATGCTGGCCGGGTGCGCACCATTCTTCTGCGGGCCGGCGACTTCTTCGGCGGCACCGGCAGCGGCTCGTGGTTCGACCTCGTCGTCGCCGCCAAGATGGAAAAGGGCACCTACACCGCGCCTGGACCGGCCGACCTCGTGCATGAATGGGCCTATCTGCCCGACTTCGCCGTTGCCTTTGTCGGGCTGGCGCGCAATCTCGACAAGCTTGGCTTCTACGAGGCGCTGAATTTCCCGGGCCACGCCGTCACCGACCTCGAGATCAAGGCCGCCGCCGAGAAGGCGCTCGGCCGCAAGCTGAAGCTCTCGTTCATGCCGTGGTGGGTGCTGCGCGCCGGCAGCCCGTTCGTGGCCATGTGGCGCGAGATCGTCTCGATGTCCTATCTGCGCTTCGAGGCGCACCGGCTGGTCTCGACGCGATTGGAGAGCATCATCCGCGAGATTCCGCACACCCCGCTCGACCGGGCTGTAGCGGAAGCCATGCAGGATATCGGCATTGCCGTCGCGGCCTCGCGCCAGGCCGCCTGATCAACGCTGAGCACCAAAGCTGAACCGGCCGGGCCTCGGAGGCCCGACCATGGATCGTTGAAGATCAGATCCGGCCCAACAGCAGCAAAATCAGCAGAATGACCAGAATTACGCCAACGATCCCCGAAGGCCCGTAGCCCCAGGCGCGCGAATGTGGCCATGCCGGCACGGCGCCGATTAGGATCAGAATCAGGATTATTACGAGAAGTGTGCCGATCGTCATGAAAATGCCCTCGCCGTCTGGTTGAACCTCGAGGGAACAATGCAAAAAGCCGCCCGGTTGTTCCCGGGCGGCTTTTTGCATTTGGATTTCGAAAACCAGCTATTCCGCGGCCTTTGGGAAGGCGACCGCCGGATCGGTGCCAGGCTCCGTGGCCGGTTGATCGGTCGACACCTTGCCCTTGCCGCGGCCGAACAGCCGGCTGAGCCAGCCGCGCCGCGCGCCGGGCTTCACCTTGGCGCGGGTGAACACCATCAGCATCGACGGCGTCACCACCAGGGTCAGCAAGGTGGCGAAGGAGAGGCCGAAGACGATCGCCGAGGACAGCGAAATCCACCATTGCGTCGACGGCGCGTTGATCGTCGTCTCGTGATGGAAGATTTCGAGGCCGAGGCCGAAGGCGATCGGCAGCACGCCGAGGATGGCCGAGACCGCCGTCAGCACCACCGGCCGGGCGCGCTCGCGGCAGGTCTGCAGCACCGCGTCTATCTTATCCCAGCCTTCCTCGCGCAGCCGGTCATAGGTGTCGATGAGCACGATGTTGTTGTTAACCACCACGCCGGCGAGCGCGATGACGCCGATGCCCGACATGACGATGCCGAAGGCTTCGCCTGTCAGAAGCAATCCGAGGAATACGCCGATGGTCGCCATGACCACGCAGGACAGAACAAGCCACACGCTGGTGAACTTGTTGAACTGCGCCAAGAGCACCAGGAAGATCAGGAAGATCGCGGCGCCGAAGGCCTTGCTCAAGAAGGCGCTGGCTTGCGCGCTGTCCTCGTTGGAGCCGGCGAGCTTCCAGCGGATGCCGCTGCCGAGATTCATGTCGGTGACAGCCTTTGTGACTTCCTGCTGCACCGCCGCGACCTGCGCGCCGGCGCTGACATTGGCTTGCACCACCACGGTCCGCGCGCCGTCGATGCGATTGAGGATACCCACCGTCGGCTCCGGTTTCCGCACCACGAAGTTCGAGATCGGCACCGACCCTTGCGAGGTCTGCACCCTGAGCTCGTCGAGCGTCGACAGCGTGCGCCGGTCTTCCGGCAGACGCAGGCGGATGTCGACGGCGTCGTCGGCGCCGGCCGGCCGGTATTCCGACAGCTTGAGGCCGTTCGTGACCAATTGCACCACCGTGCCGACCGAGGTCGGGCTGATGCCGTATTGCGCCGCCTTGGCGCGGTCGACCTCGAGCGCCCAGTCGACGCCAGGCGGCGGCAGACCGTCGGAAACGTCGATGACGTTGGGGATCCTGGCGATCCGCGCCGCCACCGCACGCGCCTTGTCGTCGAGCCCGGTCGGGTCGGCGGCAGAAAGCCTGATCTGGATCGGCTTGCCGGTCGGCGGACCCGCTTCCGGCACGCGCACCTCGACGTCGACGCCCGGAATGCCGGCCATCACCGCGCGCAGGTCGTCGAGGATCTGGTTGGCGGACTTGCGCTCGCGCCAGTCGACGAACTCGTACTGGATCACGCCGACGACGTCCTCCGGGATGTCCTGGCCGCCGCCTTGCGTCTTGCCGACGCGGGTATAGACCGACTTCACGCCCGGCCAGCCGAGCAGCCGGCTTTCCGCCGTCTTGGTCGCGGCGTCCATTTCGGCCAGCGATAGATTGCCCCGGGCATGCACGTAGAGCAGGCCGTAATCCGGCTCGACGCTGGGGAAGAACTCGACGCCGGCGCCGTATTTCGAATAGGCGAAGCCGACGCCCACCAGCAGGCCGACGGTGAGCAGGATGACGGTGATCGGGAAGCGCACCGCCTGCTTGACCACGGCCATGTACCAGCCGTCGCGATGATCTTCCTCGTGATGCGCCGGCGCCTTGGCGAAGATGGCGCCGAGCGTCGGCGCGAACACCAGCGCATAGAGCATCGAGGCCGACAGCGTCACGATCAGCGTGATCGGCATGTATTTCATGAAGTCGCCGATGATGCCGGGCCAGAACAAGAGCGGCGAGAAGGCGGCGATGCGCGTCATCGTCGCCGCGATGACCGGGCCCGCCATGCGCTTGGCGGCCAAAGCGAAGGCGTCCGCCTTCGGCATGCCCTCGCTCATGCGCCGTTCGGCGAATTCGGTGACGATGATGGCGTCGTCCACCAGCATGCCGACCGCCAGGATGAGGCTGAACAGCACGATCATGTTGATCGTGTAGCCCATCATCGCGAGCAAAAGGATGCCGATCAGGAAGGATGAGGGGATGGCGAGGCCGATGAGCAGCGAGGCACGGCCCGACAGCGCGTAGAGGATGACGATGAACACCAGGATGACGGCGATCATCACATGGTTCTGCAGGTCGCCCAGAAGCTGGTTGACGAAGACCGACTTGTCCTGCGTGTAGGTGACGTGCATGCCCTCCGGCATCGACTTGATGAAATTGTCCGACACCTCCCTGACATGGGTCAGCGTGTCGATCAGGTTGGCGCCGATGCGCTTCTTCACTTCGATGGCGATCGCCGGCTTGCCGTCGAGGCGGGTCACCGTCTCGGCGTCCTTGAAGGTCGAGCGTACGGTGGCGACGTCCTTGGCCTGCACCACCGCATTGGGCGTGGCGACGACCGGCAGGCTGGCGACGTCCTCAGGCTTCTCGATCAGCGACGGCACCTTGACCGCGTATTTGCCTTCGGAACCTTCGAGATTGCCGGCCGCGACCAGGCTGTTCGAGGCGCCGACGCCCTGGATCACCTGGTCGAGTTGCAGCCCGTAGGAGGAGAGTTTTACCGGATCGATGACGACTTCAACCAGATCGTCGCGCGCGCCCTGCAGCGAGCCTTCGAGCACGCCCGGCACTTCCTCGATGCGGTCGCGCAATTCGCGCGCCGCAGACGTCAGCACGCGCTCCGGCACGTCGCCGGACAGTGTCACGACCAGAACCGGGAATTCGGACACGTTGACTTCGGTGACGGTCGGCTCCTCGGCCGCCTGCGGCAGGTCGGCCTTGGCGTCCTGCACCTTGCTGCGCGTATCCTGCAGCGCGGTGGCCAGATTGGTCTGCGGCTGGAACTCGACCAGCACGTAGCCGCCGCCCTGGAAGGCGGCCGAGCGCATCTCCTTGAGCCCCTTGAGGCTCTTGAGCTTGCTTTCCATTGGCCTGAGCAGCAGGCGCTCGGAGTCCTCCGGCGAAATGCCCTGGTAGATCAGGCTGACATACATCATCGGAATCGGAACGTCGGGTTCCGCTTCCTTCGGCGTCGACTGATAGGCGACCCAGCCCGCGACGAGCAGGAACATCAGCGCCGATATTGTGAGGCGGGCGTTGTTGATGGCGAGTCTGACGATGTCCATGACTTATGCCTGCTGTTTCTTTCGGGAGCTGCGATGACGGCCAGCGACGCCGGACAAGCCCGGCGTCGGGAGTCGTCGCGCTACTGGGTACCGGCGGTGGCTTCGCCGATCAGCTTGTTGATGGTCGCCTGATCGGCCTCGACGGGCTTAACCAGATCGCCTTCCTTCACCAGCTCCTGGCCGGCGACGATGATGCGCGCGTCCTGCGGGATGCCGCCGAGCACCAGGCCATGCGGCGTGTCGTCGACGAGATCGATCGGGAAGAACGCCACCTTGTCGTCCTTGCCGACCGCGCGGATGCCGAGATCGCCCTTGTCGCCCAGCGTCACCACCGAACGCGGCAGCATGACGGCGTTGGTCGGTTCGGCGCTGAGCGTGATCTCGGCCGTCATGCCGGCCGGGATGGAGCCGTCGCCATTGGGGATCGCCACCTCGACACGGAAGGTGCGGGTCTGCGAGGAGGCATCGCGGCTGATATAGCGCACCGTGCCGGTGACCTTCTGGTCGTTGACCAGGCGCACATTGGCCTCGTTGCCGATCTTGATGTAGCGCAGGTCGCGCTCGCTGATCTCGCCGCGTGCGATCACCGGATCGAGCTTGAGGATGGTGGCCACCTCGCCGCCCTGCATCACCGAGCTGCCGAGCTCGACCGGCACGCGGTCGATGACGCCATCGAACGGCGCCTTCACTTCATTGCGGTCGAGTTCGGCCTGCGCCGTCTCCAGCATCGACTGCGCCGCCGTCAGGTTCGAGCGGGCGGTGTCGAGCTGCAGCGCGGGCAGGTTGCCGGTTTTCATCAGCCGCAGCGCCGCGTCGAGTTCGGCTTGGCGCTGCGCCAGGAGTTGCCTGGCGTTGTCGATGTTCGAGATCTTTTCCTCGGTGGCGAGCATCAGCACCAGGTCGCCCGTCTTGACGTGATCGCCCTGCTTGACCGGCAGCTTGTCGATGACGCCGGCGACGCGGGTGGCAAGCACCGCGCGCTTGTCGGCTTCGGTCAGGCCCGAGATCCGTATTGCCCGCGCGTAGGTCTTGCGTGGCGGCGTCACCACCGCGACCGTGCGCAATGCCGCCTTCGGCTCGGCCTCTGCCGTCTTCGGCTTGTCGGCCCCGGCCTGCGCGGCTTTGCCCGCTTCTCCTGCCTTCTGGTGATCGGCGGCGCTGCCCACGGACGAGAACTCGCCCGTTGCCATCCAGGCAGCGAATCCGATGAGCACAGCAATGGCTGCAAGCTTGTGAAACCTGATTTTCGGCATCGACGTTTTTTCCACTACGGGTTCGGCCGGGCCGCGTCTTGAGATGCGGGCGCGTCGCCGATATGGGTTAGCGCTGAGCCGTGTTCAATTTGCCGTGATCGGCGAAACGCGCTTCTACCGCAAAGCAGCGGCGCAATATAGTGAGAAAAATTGCAGCATCATTGCGCCTCCAGCCGTGGCGGACAGGCTTTTTTCCACTTTTCGGTCGCTCGACTGCCCGGCTTTTCCCGGTCCGGGGCAGATTTTTCGCTCGTTCGACCACTCAGTGGCAGCAGGCGTCAGTATGATGCGGAATTTTTTCGCGCAATGACTTGCTGGATTGGCACGAGACAACGCAGAGGACGCGCCCACTTCGAAAATAAATCCTGTCAGGTGATCAGGTTCAGCAACCGGAACAGCCGCTCGAACGTCCCGCCATAGGGCGGTCTGAGCAGGCCGCCGGCACTTAAGCGGGACTGGACGAAGATCGGCTTTTCCTTGCTGAAGGTCCGAAAACCCCATTCGCCATGGTAGGCGCCCATGCCGCTCTCGCCGACACCGCCGAATGGCTGCCTTTCCTGCACCAGATGCATCATGCAGTCATTGACCGTCACGCCGCCGGCGACGGTTTCCCGCATCACCCTTTGGCGATTGGCGCTGTCCTTGCCGAACCAATAAAGGGCGAGCGGACGCTCGCCCCGGTTCACATGCTCGATGGCGTCATCGACCGTGCCGTATTCGAGGATCGGCAGCAGCGGCCCGAAGATTTCCTCGCGCATCAGCCGCAGGTTTTCGCCGGCATTCCTGACCAGAACAGGCGCCATCTTGCGGTCGCTCTCGCCAAGCTTTTCGTTTGCCGGGTTGACCTCGGTGACATCGGCGCCGCTTTCGCGCGCCTCGGCGATCATGTCGCTCAGCCGCTGATGGTGCCGTTCGCTGACGATCGCCGTGTAGTCGGGATTGTCGCGCAAGTGCGGATAGAGCCGCGCCATGGCGGCGGCAAGTTTCGTGGCGATCGCCGCACCCTGCCCTTGCGGGACCATCAGATAGTCGGGCGCGATGCAGGTCTGGCCCGCGTTCAAGAGCTTGCCGTAAGCGACGCTCGACACCGCAGCATCGAGATCGCAGGTCGCATCGAAGATCGCCGGCGACTTGCCGCCGAGCTCGAGCGTGACCGGCGTCAGATTGGCGGCGGCGGCCAGCGCCACCTGGCGACCGACGGCGGTGGAGCCGGTGAACAAGAGGTGATCGAAAGGCATCGACACGAATGTCTTGCCGACCTCGGCATCACCGACCACCACGCTCATTTCGTCGGGAGAAAAATGCTCTTCGACCAACCGGGCAAGCAGCTCCGAAAATTTCGGCGTCAGCTCGGACGGCTTGAGCAGCACGCGATTGCCCGCTGCGAGCGCGGCGGTCGCCGGCGCGATGGCGAGCTGGAACGGATAATTCCAGGGCGAGACGATGCCCACGACGCCGAGCGGCTGCGGCAAAAGGCGGTTGCGCCCCGGCAGGAACGGCAGGCTGGTGGCGACGCCGCGCTCGCGCATCCAACCGCGCAGATGCCGAATGGCATGCCTGATGCCGGCGCGGACGACGAACAGTTCCGCAAGCCGCGTTTCCTGCGCCGCCCGTCCAGTGAAATCGCTGTCGATCGCCTCGCAGATCTCGGCTTCATGCCTTTCGGTCAGCGCCAGCAGCCGCTTCAGCCGGTCCTTGCGCACCTCGAGGCCGGGAAAGGGCTCCTTCTCGAAGGCCCTGCACTGCGCTTCAAACCTGACCCCAAGGGAGTTCTGTCTGGTCTGCAGCATCGCCACCTCCCGTTTACGTGCAGGTAAACGTACATCGCTCAACGGGCCGAATCCAGCGCCTCGCCAGTGCCGTTAGGGAAGCTTCAGCGCGAACTGATATATGCTAGGCCCGGCGGCGCGCCGACTCCGGCTTCATGTGCGCGGCGAGGAATTCCTTGACCCGCCGGCCCGGCGCCGGGCCTCGCACCGGCTTGAAGCCGTCGTCGAGCTCGCCCGACAGGTCGAGCGTTGCTTGTCTGCCGACGGCGTCGTAATTCTCCTCCAGCCAATCGCTGGCGGCGCTTCGGCCAAGATCGCGAAGGTAGGCGAGGAAGGCCCATTCGGCATTGACCTTGGACGAAGCAGAGAGGTCCTTGAACGCCTCGTCGGCATCGATGCGGTGCATGCGGATGTCGCGATATTCGCCGTGCGGCAAGCGGCCGGCCGCGATCAACTCCTTGACGAAGGCGATCGAGCGGAATTCGCGCAGCAGCCCGGCGTTGAAGGTGATCTCGTCGATGCGGTTCTGGATCTCGTTGGCGCTCTTCGGCGTGCCCTCGCGCACCACCGGGTTGATCTGCACCAAGAGCACGTCCTCGGTCGCCGCCGTCTTGAAGAAAGGATAGAGCGCCGGGTTGCCGCCATAGCCGCCGTCCCAATAGGGCACGCCCTTGATCTCGACGGCGCGGAACAATTGCGGCAGGCAGGCCGACGCCATCACCGTATCGACGTCGATCTCCCCGTCGGAGAAGACGCGCAACTGCCCGGTCTCGACATTGGTCGCCGAGATGAAGAGTTCCATCGACTTGCAGGCGTGCACGTTGCGAAAGTCGATTTCCTTCTCGAGCACGTTACGCAGCGGATTGAGGCCGAGCGGGTTGGCGACGTAAGGCGAGAACACCCGTGACATGGTGTCGAAGAAGAGATAGCCGGGCGTGTTCTCGATTGACCAGTTGCCCCACACGACATCCCACGGCATGCGCTGCACCGGGCTGAAGCGGCCCTTCGAGGCCACGGCCCGCCAGAAATCGTCGAGCTTCTTGCGCGCGCCCTCGACGCCGCCGCGCACGAAGCCGTCGGCCAGCGCCACCGCGTTCATGGCCCCGGCGCTGGTGCCGGACACGGCCGCGATCTCCAGCCGCCCGTCCTCGAGCAGGCGGTCGAGCACGCCCCAAGAGAAGGCGCCGTGCGAGCCGCCACCCTGGAGCGCGATGTTGATCTTCTTCTTGTCCTCCGCCTTGCCGTTCTTCGCCATGGCGTTCCTTGTCTCGATGCTCCGGCTTGCCCCAACGTCATGGTGCGAAGCGGTTGGTCATCAGCCTATGTTGCAGTGCAGCACATAAGGACTAACCAAGGCAAGAACACGAACACGGTCGCGTGATCGGTTGAAATTTCGGTCATGAAAAACCTCTCCGCTGACCGGAAACGGAGAGGTTGCATCAAGGCCTGATCCAAATGTCAGGCGACGAGATCGGGCACCGGCCCGACATAGCGCGACTGCGGCCGGATCAGCCGTCCGGTCGCCTGCTGCTCGCGTGCATGCGCAATCCAGCCGGCGACGCGGCCGGCGGCAAAGACGTTGGAGAACGCTTCCTTAGGGAAGCCGGCGGCTTCGAGCAGCAGTGCCGTGTAGAATTCGACATTGGTCTGGATCGAGCGCTGGGGCTTGGCGACCCTGAGCACATCGAGTGCCGTCTGCTCCACCGTCTCGGCGAAAGCCAGCCGGCTGCCCGTCTCCCGGCTTCCTGTATCTTTGCGGGAACCGAGCCGCCGCACGACCGCCTTCAGCACGTCGGCGCGCGGATCGCGCACGCGGTAGATGCGATGGCCGAAGCCCATGATGCGCTCGCCGCGCGCGATCTCGCCCCGCAGCCAGGCGGCGGCGTCGCCGCTGGCTTTGATCGCGTCGAGCATCTCGATCACCGGCCCCGGCGCGCCGCCATGCAGCGGACCTTTCAGCGCGCCGAGCCCGGCCAGGATTGCCGAGGTCAAGCCCGCCTGCGTCGACGCCACCACCCGCGTTGCGAAGGTGGACGCGTTGAGCCCATGGTCGCAGACCGTGACCAGATAGGTGTCGAGGGCCTTGGCAAGCGCCGGCGTTGACGGGCCGCCGAGCATTTTGAGCATATCGGCGGCATGATCGGCGCGAGCATCCGGAGGAAGCGGCTTCTCGCCACGGGTAAGTCGCAGCAGGGCCGGCGTCAGCACCGCCGGCGCCGCGACCAGCCTGAGCGCATCGGCCAGCGCCTCGCCATCCGGCAACAGGGCGATGCCGGCACGCATGGCGCTGTAGATATCGAGCGGCGCCAGTTGGCCCAGCATCGGCTGCAGCCGTTCGAAAACATCGGTTCGCGCACTGCCGATCGCTTTCTCCAGTTCGGCGTCGCCGGGAAGCTCATCGAAAAAGCCGTCGAACAGGAGGCGGACCACCTGGCCGTAGCGCCAATGGCCGGCGAGTTCCGTCAACGAATGGCCTCGGATGGTGAGATGCCCGCCTGCCCCATCGACATCGGAAAGCACCGTGTCCGCCGCCACAACATCATCAAGTCCATTTGCCATGACTTGTCTCCTTGACCTTTTGTGCACTGCAATTAATGCTGCGCAATCAATGCATCAATCTTGATCAATTGAATCAATGCGAGGCGCCTGGGCATGTCCGAATGGCTGACACGGGAGGAAGCGCTGGCGCGGCTCAACGTCCGGCCGCAGACGCTCTATGCCTATGTCAGCCGCGGCCGCATCGGCATGCGGCCGGACGGGGCCGACCCGCGCCGCAGCCAATACCGCGCCGACGATATAGCCGCGCTTGCGACACGACGGGCGCGCGGGCGAAGCCCGCAAGCGATCGCCGAAAGCGCCATCGCCTGGGGCGAGCCGGCAATCACCACCGCCATCTCGACCGTGCTGCACGGCCGCCTCGTCTATCGCGGCAAGGACGCCGCGACGCTTGCGGCGACAGCGACGCTGGAGGAGACGGCAGGCCTGCTATGGGCCTCCGGCAGCAGGGTATCCTTCGCTTCGCTGACTCCGTCGACCGTTCGGGAGAGCGGCACTGCAACGGCCTTTGCAAGATTATCGGCGCTTGCGGCCGCGGGCCGGCCTTCGCTCGGCCGCAGGCCGGGCATGCTGCAGCAGGACGGCGCCAGCGCCACAAGCGTGCTCGCGACATCCCTCGGCGCAAGCGCGGGGGCGGAGCCGGTGCATGAAAGGCTGGCACGCGGCTGGTCGGTCGACGCCCACGGCGCCGATCTCATCCGCAGGGCTCTGGTGCTGCTTGCCGATCATGAGCTCAACGCCTCGACTTTTGCAGCCCGCGTCGCGGCATCGACCGGCGCGCCAATCGCGGCCTGCCTGCTTGCCGGCCTCGCCACCCTTACCGGACCGCGCCATGGCGGTGCCGGCGCCGCGGCGATCGCCCTTGTCGAGGACGCCGAGCGGCTGGGCCCGGACGAGGCGGTCGCCCGCTGGCTCGCCCACGATCGGCCATTGCCCGGCTTCGGCCACCAGCTTTACCCCGAAGGCGATCCGCGCGCGCAGGTCCTGTTCTCTGAGTTCAAGATCGACGTTGGGCTCTTGCGTCTGCGCGACGCCGTCCTCGCCGCGACCGGCATGCATCCGAACATCGATTTTGCCCTGGCTGCGCTGACGCGCGGCCTGCGGCTGCCCGCCGATGCCCCCTTCCGCCTGTTCGCGCTCGGCCGCAGCGTCGGCTGGACGGCGCATGCCGTCGAGCAGTTGACGAGCAACAGGCCGATCAGGCCGCGCGCCCGCTATGACGGGCCGGCCGGAATGGGATGATGGCTTCTAAGATTAGCCGGAACGCGTCCGAACCGTCTTCCTAGCTAGGGCGAAGCAAGGAGCGGAGCGACGCACGCAGACCCGAGGATGACGAAGGGATTGGCCTTTTCCGCCATCTCAAACGTTGGCGACCGCCAGTAACGACGGCCAAAAACCGTCAGGACATCGCGTCCAGCTTGCGCTGCATCGCAGCGATCTGCGCCTTAAGCTCCTGCAGGTCGTCGGATTTCTCGTCCTTCTTCGGCGGCTCGGTGGGCGCCGCGGAATTGGACCCGGCCGATGGGAACGGCGTGAACATGCGCATGGCGTTCTGGAACATCTCGACGTTGCGGCGCGTCTGCTCTTCCAGCGCCTTCATCGGCGTCTTCATCATGTCGATCGGCGTCTTGCCGAACGCGCCCTTCAGCTGCTCGCGGAATCGCTCCTGCTCCTTGGAGAAGGCGATCATCGACTGTTCGAGGAAGCTCGGCACGATCATCTGCATCTGGTCGCCGTAGAAGGAGATCAGCTGGCGCAGGAACGGGATCGGCAGCATGTTCTGCCCGTCCTTGTTCTCCAGCTCGAAGATGATCTGGGTCAGCACCGGATGCGTGATGTCGTCGCCGGTCTTGGCGTCCTGCACCGTGAACTCCTCGCCCTTCTTGACCATGTCGGCGAGGTCCTCGAGCGTCACATAGGTGCTGGTGCCGGTGTTGTAGAGCCGGCGGTTGGCATATTTCTTGATGACGATCGGGTCGTCTTTTGCGGCCATCCGTATCCTCCCCAGGATACCGGCGCGTTCAGAGTAAGCGGCCGGTAACGATTGCGCCATTTGTCGAGGATATGCGCAAAAGCCCCACAATTCCAAGTGGTTTGTGCAGTGCGGCATCATTTAATGCGGAATGGGCCGAGCAAATTGTGCTGCGCAGCGACGGCTGCGCTGTCACGATAAGCGCTCGACCTGCTTGCCGCGCATGGCGGCCATGCCCATTTCCGGTTTGACTCAGGCACTTGAACGGGCAAGAAAAGTCTTCAACGATAGCCTAAAACACGACACCTCGAAGTCTGGAGAAGAAAATGTCCGCTTCCAATTCAATCGTCGTCGCCAGCGCCGCCCGCACAGCGGTCGGGTCTTTCAATGGCAGTTTCGCCGCAACGCCGGCGCACGAGCTCGGCGCCGTGGTCATCAGGGAATTGCTGTCGCGGGCCGGCGTCGAGGCAGCGGACGTCGACGAAGTCATCCTCGGCCAGGTGCTGACAGCCGCTCAGGGCCAGAACCCGGCCCGTCAGGCCTCGATCAATGCCGGCCTGCCCAAGGAGACGACGGCCTGGGGCCTCAACCAGGTTTGCGGCTCGGGTCTCAGGGCCATCGCGCTCGGCATGCAGCAGATCGCCACCGGCGACGCCAGGGTGATCGTCGCGGGCGGCCAGGAATCGATGTCGCTGTCGCCGCACGCCCAGCACCTGCGCGCCGGCGTCAAGATGGGCGACTACAAGATGATCGACACCATGATCAAGGACGGCCTGTGGGATGCCTTCAACGGCTACCACATGGGCAACACCGCCGAGAACGTCGCCCGCCAGTTCCAGATCACCCGCGACGACCAGGACGAGTTCGCGCTCGCCTCGCAGAACAAGGCCGAAGCCGCGCAGAAGGCCGGCAGGTTCAAGGACGAGATCGTCGCCGTCACCATCAAGGGCAGGAAGGGCGATACCATCGTCGACCAGGACGAATATATCCGTCACGGCGCGACGCTGGATGCCATGACCAAGCTGAAACCGGCTTTCGACAAGGACGGCACGGTCACCGCAGCCAACGCTTCCGGCATCAATGACGGCGCCGCCGGCGCGCTACTGATGACCGAGGCCGAGGCTGCCCGGCGCGGCATCACCCCGTTGGTCCGCATCGCCTCCTGGGCGACCGCCGGTGTCGATCCGGCGATCATGGGCACCGGCCCGATCCCGGCTTCGAAAAGGGCGCTGGAGAAAGCCGGCTGGTCGGTCAAGGATCTCGATCTCGTCGAGGCCAACGAGGCCTTCGCCGCGCAGGCCTGCGCCGTCAACAAGGGCATGGGCTGGGATCCCTCGATCGTCAACGTCAATGGCGGCGCCATCGCCATCGGCCATCCGATCGGCGCCTCCGGCGCCCGCGTCTTCAACACGCTGGTCTACGAGATGCGCCGCAGAAATGCCAAGAAGGGCCTCGCCACGCTCTGCATCGGCGGCGGCATGGGCGTCGCCATGTGCGTCGAAGCGCTCTGACAAAAAGTGAATGGTGAATGGCAAATGGTGAATGGCGGGTAGCCGACCGTCTTCGACCATTCACCATTCACTATTTGACAATTCACCAAGAACAAGGAGGAGGAACAAAATGACCAAAGTAGCAATCGTCACGGGCGGATCGCGCGGCATCGGCGCGGCCATATCGGTGGCCCTGAAGAATGCCGGTTATTCGGTCGCCGCGAACTATGCCGGCAATGACGAGGCGGCTCAGAAATTCAAGGCCGAGACCGGCATTCCCGTGTACAAATGGTCGGTCGCCGACTACGACGCCTGCGCCGCCGGCATCGCCCAAGTCGAGGCCGATCTCGGCCCGGTCTCGGTGCTGGTCAACAATGCCGGCATCACCCGCGACACCATGTTCCACAAGATGACGCGCGAACAGTGGAAGGAGGTCATCGACACCAACCTTTCAGGCGTCTTCAACATGACGCATCCGCTGTGGAACGGCATGCGCGACCGCAAGTTCGGCCGCGTCATCACCATTTCTTCGATCAATGGCCAGAAAGGCCAGATGGGCCAGGTCAACTATTCAGCCTCGAAAGCCGGCGACATCGGGTTCACCAAGGCGCTTGCCCAGGAAGGGGCCCGCGCCGGCATCACCGTCAACGTCGTCTGCCCGGGCTACATCGCCACCGACATGGTTATGGCCGTGCCGGAAAAAGTGCGGGAATCGATCATCGCTCAGATCCCGGTCGGCCGTCTCGGCGAGCCGGAAGAGATCGCGCGCTGCGTCGTCTTCCTCGCCTCGGACGAGGCCGGCTTCATCACCGGCTCGACGATCACCGCCAATGGCGGCCAATATTTCGCCTGACGCTTTTTCGGCATCGATAAGCAGGCGGCCCGGATATCTGGCCGCCTGTTTTCTTTGGCCCCGGTGAGACGCATGCCTCAATACGGCACGCAAAAGTTAACGGCCTCCACTCGCCCTATGCGAAACCTTGTTCACGAGCTGTGGATTTTCGGTGCACAAGCTGTGGACAACACCATATCTAGGGGTGAACAAACCGGGAAAATGCATGGATCGCTGATTCGTCGCCGATTCGTTCCGGCTTTGGCCGAAAAGTTAACGCTGAGAGCCGGAAACGGCGCTGAAAAGATTAACGGCGGTTAGGAAAGGTCAACCATTTCATAATTTTGGCGCTACGCCCAAGCCGGCGACGATCGTTCACCGGCAAAAGTTAACAGCCCTTCGCAGCTCGTCTGAGCCAAGCATGAAACGGGCCAGTTCCCGGATTCAGCATGTGGTGAGACTCATCGTTAAAAAATCCAAATATAGCCGTGAACAAAACCTGAATCAGACCGAGTCAGTGATTCGTAGCCGATTCGTTCCAGACTCGTTCCAACGGTTAATCGGCAGCGGATTCTGACCTTGCCTGTCTTTGCTCCTGATGGGAACATTCCGCTTTCGCTTCGCGTCTGAAATCCCTATGTGTCGGCTGTCACACGCGACGGCACCGCCGCGTCCCCGACAACAAGCGGCAGAAACCCCTATTTCCGAGCCGATGAATATCCAGCCGAAACACACCCAGCCGCTGATTCTTTCGGGCCGTGACGTGACGGCCGTGCTCGGCCCCACCAACACCGGCAAGACCCATCTCGCCATCGAGCGCATGGTGGCGCATGAGACCGGCGTCATCGGCCTGCCGCTGAGACTTCTTGCCCGCGAGGTCTATGCCCGCGTCTGCGAGAAGGTCGGCGCACACAAGGTGGCGCTCATCACCGGCGAAGAGAAGATCGTTCCGGCGAGCGCGAAATATTCCGTCTGCACCGTGGAGGCGATGCCGCGCGAGACCGATGCCGCCTTCGTCGCCATCGACGAGGTGCAGCTCGCGGGCGATCTCGAGCGCGGCCACATTTTCACCGACCGCATCCTGCATCTGCGCGGCCGCCAGGAGACGCTGCTTCTGGGCGCCGCCACCATGCACGGCATCCTGCAGCGCCTGCTGAAGGGCGTCTCGGTGGTGACGCGGCCGCGGCTGTCGCACCTTGCCTATGCTGGCTCGAAGAAGCTCACCCGCCTGCCGCGGCGCACCGCGATCGTCGCCTTCTCGGCAGACGAGGTGTACGCCATCGCCGAGCTGATCCGTCGCCAGCAGGGGGGTGCAGCCGTCGTGCTCGGCGCGCTCAGCCCGCGCACCCGCAACGCCCAGGTGGAGATCTTCCAGTCCGGCGATGTCGACTATCTCGTCGCCACCGACGCCATCGGCATGGGACTGAACCTCGACCTCGAGCACGTCGCCTTCGCCCAGAACCGCAAGTTCGACGGCTACCAGTACCGCAACCTGACCGCGGCCGAGCTCGGCCAGATCGCGGGCCGCGCCGGCCGCCATCTGCGCGACGGCACCTTCGGCGTCACCGGCCAGGTCGATCCGTTCGACGAGGATCTGGTCAAGAAGATCGAGGGGCACGACTTCGACCCGGTGAAGGTGCTGCAGTGGCGCACCGCCGATTTCGATTTCACCAGCCTCGACGCTTTGAAGCGCTCGATCGAGACCAATGCTCCGGTCGAAGGGCTGACCCGAGCGTTGCCGGCGGTCGACGCCCAGGCGCTGGAGCACCTGTCGCGCGACGAGGACATCAGGGCGCTCGCCACCGGCAGGGAGCGCGTGGCGCTGCTTTGGGAAGCCTGCGCGCTGCCCGACTACCGCAAGATCGCGCCCGCCCAGCATGCTGACCTCATCGCCTCGATCTACATGGACCTTGCACGCCGCGGTCATGTCGATGAGAATTACATGGCCGAGCAGGTGCGGCGAGCCGACACGACGGATGGCGATATCGACACGCTGTCGCACCGGATCGCCCAGATCCGCACCTGGACCTTCGTTTCCAACCGACCGGGCTGGCTGGCCGATCAGCTACACTGGCAGGAAAAGACGCGCGAAATCGAAGACAGATTGTCGGATGCGCTGCATGAGCGGTTGACGAAACGCTTCGTAGACCGCAGGACTTCCGTCCTCATGCGGCGCCTTAGAGAAAATACCATGCCTGAAGCTGAAATCAGCCCAACCGGAACCGTCCTCGTCGAAGGCCACCACGTCGGCGAGCTGCAAGGATTTCGCTTCACCGCCGACCAGAGCGCCGGCGGCGAGGACGCCAAGGCGGTGCGCACCGCTGCCCAGAAGGCGCTCAGCGCGGAGTTCGAGGCGCGCGCCGAGCGCTTCGCCGCCTGCGCCAACGGCGATCTGGCGTTGGGCTCGGACGGCATCCTGCGCTGGATCGGCGCGCCGATTGGCACGCTGGTCGCCGGCGACGAGGCATTGAAGCCGCGGCTCGTATTGCTCGCCGACGAGCAGCTCACCGGGCCGGCCCGCGACAAGGTGGCGGCGCGCGCCGAGCGTTTCGTCAATTTCCAGATCGAAACGCTTTTGAAGCCGCTGGTCGATTTGAAGAATGCCGAGCAGCTCGCCGGCATCGCGCGCGGCATCGCCTTCCAGCTCGTCGAGCATTTCGGTCTCATTAACCGCCGCGACATCGCCGAAGAAATGAAATCGCTCGACCAGGAGGGCCGCGCCGCGCTGCGGCGCCTTGGCGTGCGCTTCGGCGCCTACCACGTCTTCGTGCCGGCGCTGATCAAGCCGGCGCCGGCGGGGCTGGTCACGCTGCTCTGGGCGCTGAAGAACGACGGCAAGGACAAGCCGGGCTTCGGCGACGTGGTGCATGCGCTGGCGTCGGGCCGCACCTCGGTGGTCATCGACCCTGCCTTCGACAAAACCTTCTACAAGCTTGCCGGCTACCGCAATCTCGGCCGCCGCGCCGTGCGCGTCGACATTCTCGAACGGCTGGCCGACCTTATCCGCCCGGCGACCAACTGGAAGCCCGGCCTCGGCCAACGGCCGGACGGTGCCTATGACGGCCACGCCTTCATGGTGACACCACCGATGATGTCGATCCTCGGCGCCACCGCCGACGACATGGAAGAGATCCTGAAGGGCCTTGGCTATCGTTCCGAACCGAAGCCGGCAGCCGAGGTCAAGGCGAAGCTCGACGCGCTGGACAACGCGGCCCGCGAGGCCGCCGCGGCGAAGTTGGCGGCGGAAGCGGCCGCGCGCGCCGCGCAGGCGGCCGAGGTAACAGCCGCCGATGCCGTTGCCGAAACTTCCGCCGAGGGACCGGAATCGGAGGCTGAAGCGCCTGCGACGGAAGCTCCGGCCGAAAGCGTGGATGAGCCCGTTGCCGAGGCAGGCGAGGAGCACGTCTCCAAAGCGGAAACGCATAGCGCAGCCGATGCGGTAAGTGAGCCGACGGCGCAAGACGAGGCACCGGTTAGTGAGGCCTCCACTGAAGCTGAGGCTGAGGCTGAACCCGAAGCTGCGGCGGCAAGTGAAGCCACGCCGGCCGAAGTGACGGCAGCACCGGAAGCCGCCACCGGCGAGACGCCGGTCGAACAGGAAGAACCGAAGCCGATCCTTCTGTGGCGGCAGGCCCGTTTCGATCATCAGCGGCCCCGCCATCGCCACAACAACCGCCGGGACAATCGCCCGCGCGGCCAGGCGGGGCGCGACGGCCAAACTGCGACGGCAGCCAGCCAGGCCAGCGATCGGCCGGCCCAGGAGGCCCGCCGCGACCAGCGCGAGGGCGCCGGCAAGCCGCGCTTCGATCGCTCGAAGTTCAAGCCGCGCCCGGAACGTGACGGTGAGCGGCGCGACGGCAAGCCACAAGGCGAGCGCCCCGACCGCCGCGAGGGGCGGCCGGACTGGAAGGGCAACAGGCAGGATGGCAAGGGCAATGCCGGTAAGCCGGCCTTCCAGGGCAAGCCGCGCGAGGAGCGCCCGCAGCGCTTCGACCCGGATTCGCCCTTCGCCAAGCTCGCCGCCTTGCGCGACCAGCTGAAGAAATAGCCTCGGCCGGTTGCGATGGTCGGAGAAGGCCGCCAGCGTATCGACAAATGGCTGTTCTTCTCACGTGCGGTGAAATCGCGGTCGCTGGCGGCGAAGCTGGTGGTTGCCGGACGCGTCCGCATCAATCGCGACAAAGCAGCGCAGGCCTCCGATCTGGTCAAGGCCGGCGATGTGCTGACCATCACGCTCGAGCGCCGAATCCTGGTCTGGAAGGTGCTCAACTGCGGCACCCGGCGTGGTCCTGCCGACGAGGCGCGGCTGCTTTATGAGGATATGTCGCCGCCGCCTACACCCAAGGGCGAGGCGGTCCCCGACGCTATTCCGGCACTGCGCGAGGCCGGCAGCGGCCGCCCGACCAAGCGGGAGCGGCGGCAGACCGACCGGCTGCTCGGCGACGACTGAAGATACAAGCGGAACCTCGTCGCGGCACCCGGCCGGAATTCCATTCCGCGACGCCGGCTCAGGCGGCAAGCCATGCCCTTGCCAGCGGCGGGCAAAGGCGTTACCTCACCTTCAAAAGCCCAGCAAAAACGGGACGTCCCGGAGTCTGCGATGACCTATGTCGTGACCGACAATTGCATAAAATGCAAATACATGGACTGCATCGAGGTCTGTCCGGTCGACTGTTTCTACGAAGGCGAGAACATGCTCGTCATCCATCCGGATGAGTGCATCGACTGCGGCGTCTGCGAGCCTGAATGCCCGGCCGACGCGATCAAGCCGGACACGGAGCCCGGCCTCGACAAATGGTTGCAGGTCAATTCCGAATACGCCGAGAAATGGCCCAACATCACCGCCAAGAAAGAGCCGCCGGCCGACGCCAAGGCCTTTGACGGCGAGACCGGAAAGTTCGAGAAATATTTCTCAGCCGAGCCTGGCGAAGGCGACTGACAGCAGGGCCGGCCTAGCCGGCATGACGCAGCGTAACGGGGCCGATACAATTGCTGTCTTGACAGGCAGCGACGGCGCTTGGCGTTAGCGAATGCAGCAAAACCTTGATTCTTCCGACTTTTTGTGTTACATCTACAAAACATGCCGGTGACACAACGTCGATTTATGGCGCTAACGCCCCAAATCACTGAAAGGTGAGCTTCTCAATCCGGACCAGAGCGATCTGGGGCAGGCGGTCGCATTTATGCGGTTTGCCGGTCCCGGCTTATTCCGGTGGGTTCACTTGTTTGTGCGGCTAAAGGTCGGCTTCCGCCGATCGTCTGAGTTTCAGCCGGCGCCGCCATGCCGGCGCTACAACTAAGGAGTTCAGGGCGTAATGGCAACGATCACCCCGCAGAAGAAGTCCACCGCGGCCCGTCACGGGTTCAAGACCGGTGAGTTCATCGTCTATCCGGCGCATGGCGTCGGCCAGATCGTGGCCATCGACGAGCAGGAAGTCGCGGGTCACAAGCTGGAGCTGTTCGTCATCGATTTCCAGAAAGACAAGATGCGGCTCAAGGTGCCGGTCGCCAAGGCGACCTCGATCGGCATGCGCAAGCTGTCGGAAGAGGATTATGTCTATCGCGCGCTGAAGGTCGTTCAGGGCCGCGCCCGCATCAAGCGCACCATGTGGTCGCGCCGCGCGCAGGAATATGACGCCAAGATCAATTCCGGCGACCTGATCTCGATCTCGGAAGTGGTGCGCGACCTCTATCGCGCCGACAACCAGCCGGAGCAGTCCTATTCCGAGCGCCAGCTTTATGAAGCCGCGCTCGACCGCATGGCCCGCGAGATCGCCGCCGTCAACCGCATGTCGGAGACCGAGGCGGTGCGCCTTATCGAGGTCAACCTCAACAAGGGCCCGAAGCGCGGCGCCAAGGCCGACAACGAGGAAGCCGAGCAGGAAGAAGCTGCCTGAGCTTTTTCGCCTACCGAACACGAAAAACCCGGCCTCGCGCCGGGTTTTTGATTCTGCGGGCTTGAGGATCGAGACTACGCCCCGCCACCGGCTTCCTTCTGCGCCTCCTCCTGCCGTAGCGAGGCGATGAAGCGCTTGGTCCGTTCACGTTCTGGCCTGTCGAACAAGACCGAGGCCGGACCTTCCTCGACGACGACACCGGCATCGAGGAACACCACCTCCTGCGCGATCTTGGAGGCGAGCCTCAGGTCATGCGTGGCCATCACCATTGTCGTGCCTTCGCGGGCCAGTTGGCCGAGCACGTCGACCACTTCCTGCGCCAGCTCCGGATCGAGCGCCGAGGTCGGCTCGTCGCAAAGCAGCACGCGCGGCGATGGCGCCAGCGCCCGGGCGATCGCCACGCGCTGCTGCTGGCCGCCGGACAGCGTCGCCGGCCAGGCATCGGCCTTGTGCGCCATGCCGACCTTTTCGAGCAGCGCCGTCGCCCGCTCGCGCGCCCGCGCCTGCGGCCATTTCAGCACCGTCACCAGCCCTTCCATGACGTTCTCAATCGCGGTGCGATGCGGAAAGAGCTGGAAGTTCTGGAACACCATGCCGGTCTGCAGGCGCACGCGCTGGACATCCGCCGCCGGAACCTTGCCGCCGGGCCGGAACACAAGCGTCTCGTCGCCGATGCGCAAGGTGCCGGAGGTCGGAACCTCCAAGAGATTGATGCAGCGCAAAAGCGTGCTTTTTCCCCCGCCCGAAGGCCCGACCAGCGCCGTGACGCTGCCTTCGTCGATGCTGACGGTGACACCTTTCAGGACAAGATTGTCGCCGAAGCGCTTCTCGATGTTGGTGAGGCCGATCATGCATTGGCCTCCAGGAAGCCGCCATAGCGGTTGAGCCGCACCTCCAGCCGCGCCTGCAGCGCCGACAGCACCGAGCTCATCGCCAGATAGAGCGCAGCCGCCTCGACATAGAGGATCAGCGGCTCATAGGTGGTGGCGACCACGCGTTGCGCCGCCTGGAACATCTCGGGCACCGTTATTGCCGCCGCGAGCGAGGTGTCCTTGACCAGCGAGATGAAGGTATTGGAGAGCGGCGGCACCGCGACGCGGCCTGCTTGTGGGAGGATCGTGCGCCGCATCGCCTGGCTCCAGGTCATGCCGATCGAGTAGGAAGCCTCCCATTGCCCTTTCGGCACCGAGCCGATGACGGCGCGGATGATCTCCGACGTGTAGGCGCCGATGTTGAGCGTGAAGCCGATCAGCGCGGCGGGAAAAGCATCGAGCAGGACGCCGACCGACGGCAGGCCGTAGAAGATCAAAAACAGCTGCACCAAGAGCGGCGTGCCGCGAAAGATCCAGACATAGAACCGGGCGAGCGCGACCAGCGGCTTCGGGCCGAACAGCCTGATCAGCGCCGTGGCCAGCCCGGCGATAAGCCCCAAGGCGAAGGACAGCAGCGTCAGCGGCACGGTGAAGATCAATGCCGCCCATAGCAGCGTCGGCAATGATTCCAGCATCAATTGCAACCAATGCGGCACGAAGCCCTCTCTTTTCCGGATGCGAAAGCGTCTGCCCGGTATTTGGATGACTATCACGCAAAAACCGGCGGGCCGTCAAAGACGACCCGCCGGGATCAAAAGAACGAAGCTGTGTCTTACTGCGAGACGTCCTGGCCGAAATAGGTGTCGGCGATCTTCTTGTAGGTGCCGTCGGCCTTGATGTCGGCCAGCGCCTTGTTGATCGCCGCCACCAGTTCCGGGTCGCCCTTGCGCACGATGACGCCGGAATAATCGGCGTTCTCTTCCTGAGCGGCGATCTTCACATTGGCGTCGGGCTTATGCTTCTTGAAGTCCAGGAAGGACAGGCTGTCGTTGATGGTGGCGTCGGCGCGGCCCGTGAGCAGCAGCTGGATCGACTGGTCGAAGCCGTCGGTGCCGACCAGCTCGGCGCCGTTCTTCTCGGCGAGCTTGCCGAAATTCGAGGTCAGCGACTGTGCCGCTTTCTTGCCCTTGAGATCGGCGAAGGTCTTTATCTCGGTTTCGTCGCCGCGCACAATCAGCACCGCCTTGGAGGCGATGTAGGGATCGGAGAAATCATACTTGGCCTTGCGCGCGTCGGTGATGCCGACCTCATTGATGACGGCGTCGTAGCGGTTGGCGTCGAGACCGGCGATCAGGCCGTCCCACTTGCCTTCGAGGAACTGGGCCTTGACGCCGAGCTTCTCGGCGATCGCTTTGGCGATCTCGACGTCGAAGCCGACCAGCGCGCCGGATTCGTCATGATAGGTGAAGGGTGCGTAGGTGCCCTCCGTGCCGACCTTGATGACCCCTGCCTGCTTGATCTGGTCGAGATTGGCGCCGGCGTGACCGGCTGTAACCGCCAGAACCTGCAGCGTTCCGGCGACGAGGAGCGATTTGAGCCATTTCATTTTTCTGTGATCCCGTTTTGACCGGTGCCCCGGCGCATTGTGAGAGCCGCAAACTGACAGATAGATGTCCGCGAAATAAGGAACCAGATTTCAAAAATTGGCTCAGCCAGAAATCTGGTCCTCAATATCAACGCAAATCACAACAGGCGAACGCCCCGGGTCGATAACAAAACCGTGCGTGGCGCACTGCATGCGCGCCTCCGCCGCAACGGAACCATCCATGCGCCTGACACGTTGCAGGCTGTTGTAGGGCGCGGCAGCGTCTTTTCAACCGCCATCGGCGCAACGACCTCCAAGAGGAGCCGGCATGATCGAGGATGTGGCAGGGCGGACACTGGTCCGGGCGGCAATGAAGGCTCCCTATCTCGAGCGCGACGAGGAGCATCTCCTGGCCATACGCTGGAGGGAAAAAAACGACCAGGACGCGCTGCATCTGATCACCGTCGCCCATATGCGCCTAGTGATTTCGATGGCTTCTAAATTCCGCCATTACGGCCTGCCGCTCGGCGACCTGATCCAGGAAGGCCATGTCGGCCTGCTGGAAGCCGCGGCCCGCTTCGAGCCCGCCCGCGAAGTGCGTTTCTCGACCTATGCCACCTGGTGGATCCGCGCTTCGATGCAGGACTATATCCTGCGCAACTGGTCGATCGTGCGTGGCGGGACGAGCTCGGCGCAGAAGGCGCTGTTCTTCAATTTGAGAAGATTGCGCGCGCGGCTCGCCAACGGCGCCGAGCCGATCTCCAACGCCTCGCTCTATCGCGAGGTCTCGGCCGCGCTCGGCGTGCCGGAAGCCGACGTGGCGATGATGGATTCGCGCCTTTCGGCTCCCGACAGCTCCCTCAACACCCCGCTCGCCGACGAGAACGGCGCCGCCGAGCGGATGGATTTCCTGGTCTCGGAGGATCCGCTCCCCGACGAGGTCGTCGGCGAAACGATCGATATCGAGCGCCGCGCGGTCTGGCTGAAGAGCGCGCTCGGCGCGCTCAATGCGCGCGAGCTCCGGATCATCGAGGAGCGCCGGCTGAGCGACGACGGCGCCACCCTGGAATCGCTCGGCGAGGCGCTCGGCATCTCCAAGGAGCGCGTCCGCCAGATCGAAGCGCGGGCCATGGAGAAGCTGCGGGCGGCACTGGTCAAACAGAACCCTGAATTCCTGGCGGAAGCAGCCTGAGTAACAACTTCAAGTTGTTACTGTGAGATATTTTATCAAATAAAATATATCGTCGTCGCAGCAGGTTTTCTTCTTTTCCATATGTGCGTATTGTGAATTCTTTAACAGACCCGCGTGCCGCAACTGGTCTTTGTTGAATCAACAGATCATGTGTATGGGGGATTTGCCATGCTGCGATGTTGCGCCTTCCTTGCGGCCTTGATCCTCGTGAGCTTCACGGCGTTCGAAGCTCACGCCGATCGCAGGGTTGCCTTTGTGATCGGCAATTCCGAATACCGAAACATTCCGGCCCTCAGGAATCCGGACACGGAGGCCGAGGATGTCTCGAAGACGTTCCGTCTGGCCGGTTTCCAGGTGTTCGTCGCCAAGGACGTCACCAAGCTTCAGTTCGAGGAGCGGTTCCGCAACTATCTCGCCGCGGCGGACGGCGCCGATTTGGCGGTCGTCTATTATTCCGGCCACGGCTTGCAGATCGGCGGCGAGAATTTCCTGATCCCGGTCGATGCCTCGCTCAAGGAAGCCGCGGACATCGAAGTCCAGGCGATCAAGCTCGACGACATACTGGAGCAACTGCGATCCAAATCGAAGATCCAGATCGTCATCCTGGATGCCTGTCGCAACAATCCGTTCCCGCGCAAGGACTATTGGCTCAGGGACCAGCTGATCGCTGCCAGCGGCACAGGGCTCGCTGAGGTGAAAAGCTCGCAAAACACGCTCATTGCCTTCGCCACCGGGCCTGGTGCGATCGCCTATGACGGCACGGGGGACCTCAGCCCGTTTTCGTCCGCCTTTTCCCGCCGAGCGCTGGCGCCGAACCAGGAGATCCGCACGGTGATGGCCGCCGTACGTCGCGACGTGGTCGCGGCCACCAAAGGCAGGCAGGTCCCCTGGGAGAATTCCTCGCTGATCGACGAGGTGGTGCTGATGCGCCGCGCCAGCCGCCCAGCGCTGCCGCCGGTGCTGGAGAAAGTCGTGCCGTCGGGCGTCGGGCCTGTCGCGCTGGGCCTGCCGGAACCGCTGGATGTCGATGGCGCCGCGGTGACTGTCAGCATCGAGAAGGCGCCGGCGTTCGGACGCCTGATGCTGGATGGCAAGCCGGTCGCAATTGGCAGGCCGATACAGGGCAAGGATTTGCCGCGTCTGAAGATGGACGCGCCCAAGGTGGTTGGCGCGTCGGAGCAAGTGGATACGCTGGCCTACATTACCCATAACGACTGGGGCGGCGAATCCCAGGGCATCCTGTTGTTGCGGGTCAAGAACGGCGAGAATGCCGAGGGCCAGCAGATCATGGCCTCGCTCAAGGCCGAGCAGAAGCAACAAAGATTGGAGCGCGGCCTCCGCATCACCGGGGTCGCCGAGGCAATCGAGAACCGTGACGTCAGCGTCCCTGTCGGTGTCGGGCCGGTGCCGCTGAAGCTGGATTTCCCGACCAAGGATCCCGCCGTCAGCCTGAAGCTCGCGAACTATCCGGCAACCGGAACGCTGTCCCTGCCGGATCGGACCTTGTCTCCGGATTCAAGCCTGATGGCCGATGAAGTCGACCATTTGCGTTACGAACCGCAGATCGGCTCGGCAGCTCCCGTCGAGGTCGGCTTCGAAATCCGCGCCGGCAACGCGTCCAAGCCGGCGACGATGAAGCTGTCGCCAAGCATCGACCCTTGCGATCAGGCAGCGGGAGAGCCGCTCGACCTGCAGGGCGTCGCCCCCGGCAGGCTGCCGAACGAGATCGGCGGCGGAGCAGTGGAAGCCTGCGAGGCGGCAGTGAAGGCCTATCCCGATGTCGCCCGCTTCCACTACGCACTCGGACGGGCGCTGCTGGCAGCCGGCAAGGTCGACGAGGCCAGGAAGGCCATTCAGGATGCTGCCGACAAGGGACATGTCCGGGCCGTCTTCGAGCTCGGCTATGTCGCTTCGTCCGGAATTGGAACGGCCGTGGATTTCACGAAAGCAAACGGCTTCTACTCGGAAGCGTCCGACAAGGGAGACCCTTACGCGATGGCCGCCTGGGGACGCGCCTTGTTCAACGGTCTCGGCGTCGAGCGCGATACACGCAAGGGCTTGGACCTGCTGCTCAAGGCAGCGGCGATGGGCCAGATCAACGCCATGAACGATCTGGCAGTGATCTTCCAGGAGGGCCGCAATGGGGTGCCCGCCGACCCGGCCCGCGCCTTGGCTTTCCTCAGAGCCGGCATCGAGCGGCAAGACGCGTATTCGATGAGCATTCTCGGTCTCCCCGCGCGCAGCGCCTTAGTGGTCGCGGTGTGCAAGCCCAAGGTCGTGCGGAAAATAATCACGAAGATAAAGGTGGTCCAAATACCCACGCCAACGACGCCACCGATCACCTCGACACCGGTCAAACCAATACAGAAAGATACCGGACCGGCGCTCTGGCGCGGCAGTGGCGGCGATCATCCCGAACCCCGCGGCGGCAATAGCGGCGGCTCTGACAGCGGCAGCTCTGACAGCAGCAGCGGCAGCTCCGACACCGGCAGCACCGGCACCTCTGATACTGGCAGCACCGGCACCTCTGATACCGGCAGCACCGGCACCTCTGATATCGGCAGCACCAGCGGTTTCGACAGCGTCAGCACAGGGTTCTGACGGATAGCAGCAGCGATGGCCTGCGCGGGGCCGACCGAATAGACAGCGTCGAGCCGTTTCCCGGCGCAAGCTGCCCGAACGCGGCCGCCGGCCCTATTTGTCGGTGACGATCTTGACCTTGTCGCCGGCCGACACGGTCGCGCCGGGCGACATTGCATTCAGCACGCGGAAGAGGTCGAGCTTGCGGTCGACGCCGACCATCTGGGCGGCAAGCGTGCCCATGTTCTGGCCGGGCTGCACGGTGACCACCCGGATATGCAGCGGCTTCAGCGCCGCCTTCTCGGTTGCGCTCAACGTGCGGAACGAACCGCTGACAGAGCGCGCGACCGGCTCCAGCGCGGTGCTGGCCGAAGGTGCGGCGGTCAGCAGCCGGTAGACCTGCCCGCCGGCGCGGATCACCGCGATATCGAACTGCCACCCTTGCGCGGTTGCATGCGCCATCGCCGCCTCGTTGCCGTTGACCATTTCCTGGCGGACAGTCGAGTCGTCCAGTCCGGCGACCCAGCCGCTGCGGATGTAGTCGGTCAGCGAGACCGACTTGTTGATCGCCACGCCGTCGAAGCGGATGGCGATGTCGCCCGGACCGGTCGCGGTCACGGCGGCCGCCGAATTGTCGATGACGAAGCCGTCCGGCACGGAGAACGACACGCCAAGGCCCGGATGCAGGAAGGTCTGCCCGCGCACATAGCCTTCTTCCGGCGTGTCGCCGTAGAGCAGGCCGTCTATGCCAGCGAGGAAGGCGTCGCGGTCGCGCGTGCCGACACCGGGCGGGCCGAAATTGCGGGCGAGGCGCTGCGCCAGCTCGATGCGCTGCGGCGTGTTGGGATGCGTGGCCAGGAAGTCGAGGCTGGCATCGGTGGCGCCGCTGACCGAGCGGAAATCGGTATAAGCCGACATCGACTGCAGGAAGCGGCCGGCCGCGTAGGGATCGTAGCCAGCCTCGCCGATCGACTTGATGCCGATGGCGTCGGCCTGAAGTTCCTGGTTGCGCGAGAATTGCGCCAGCTTCAGCTTGCCGCGGATGAGTGCGGCCTTGGCTGTCGGGCTGTCGCCGAGCACATCGGAGACGACCTTGGTCGCCAATCCCTCCTCGGCCTCGAGCTGCTGCCGCTGCAGGCCGTGATTGGCGGTGACGTGGCCCATCTCATGCGCGATGACGGCCGCGAGCTCCGAGGAATCGTTGGCCAGCGCCAAGAGCCCGCGCGTGACATAGAGATAGCCGCCCGGCAGCGCGAAGGCGTTGACGTTGGGCGAATTGAGAATGGTGATGCGATAGGTCTGCGTCGGGTTGGCCGACACCACCGTCAAATTGCCGACGACCTTGGCCACCATGCGCTCGAGCTTCGGATCGGAATATTCGCCGCCATAGGTGGCGAGAATTCGCGGATGCTGCGCTTTCGCCATCTCGGCAAGCTTGGCGTTGGCGACGACATTGTCGACCGTGATCGGCTTATCCGAGGGCTGGAAACCGGACTCCTGCACGTCCGGCGGTGTGAACATCTGGCAGCTCGCCAGCGCCACGGCAAAGCCGGCCATCGCGAAAAATCGCGCCAGCGGCCTCGTCCACGCACTCTCGATGCCGGTCGTCAGATCGGCTTCCTTTCGAAATCTTTCGGCAAATCACGGCCACTCCGGACCAGCATGGCCGGACCTAGCCACACTCCCCCGGACAAGGCAAGCAAACGCCGGATTACCCGCAGCCGGTTTGGCCGTAAATTATGTCCGCTTCCGGGCAATATGTTGTGATCCGGCAACGCTGCCGCCTCGATCGCCGATATAGCGCCGGAAGGCGTCCGGTCCAGAGCCGTCGAAGAAATCGGCGGCCGACCCCGTTGCCGCGACCCTGCCCTCGTCGACAAACACTATCTCCTGGCCGATGCGGCGCGCGTCCTCCGGCTGGTGCGTGACGAAAAGCACCGTCATCTGCCGCTCGGCATGGATGCCGGCCACAAGGTCGAGCATGTCGTCGCGCAGTGCAGGGCCGAGCGAGGCGAAAGGCTCGTCGAGCAGCAGCACCGGACGGTCGCGCAGGAGCACCCTTGCCAGCGCGACGCGCTGCCGCTCGCCGCCCGAAAGCTCGCGCGGCAGCCGCTTCTCCTTGCCGGCAAGGCCGACGCGCGCCAGCGCCTCCGACACCGCATGGCGGTCGGCGGCAGAGAGCTTGAGCGATGGCGAGCGGCCGAGCCCGACATTGCCTTCGACCGAAAGATGGGCAAACAGATTGTTTTCCTGGAACACCATCGACACCGGCCGCGCGGAAGGCGCAGTGTCGCCGACATCGATTCCGCCGATCAGCACCTTGCCGGCGCCGGGCGATTCGAAGCCGGCGACCAGATTGAGCAGCGTCGACTTGCCTGAACCGCTCGGCCCCATGACAGCGGTGATCCTGCCGGCGGCGAATTCGGCATCGAAGCCGAACGATGCCTCGCTATAGCTGAACGAAACGTCGTCCAGCGTCACGGCCAGCGCCTTCTCCGCCGCTATGCCATTGTTTGCCGTTGTCATGCCTTTGCTTCCCGCCCCAGCCAGTCGGCGGCGATAACCAGCATCAGGCAAACGAGGCCGAGCAGCAAGGCAAGCCCCGCGGCGTCGGCGGTCCGGTAGCTGCCCATGCGCGCGAGCAAGAGATAGGGCAAGGTCTGCACCGAATCGCTGCCGAACAGCGCGATCACGCCGAGGTCGCCGAGCGACAGCGCCATGGCGAAGGCAAAGCCGGTGGCTAAAGGCCGCCGAAGCGAAGGCCAGTCGACCAGGCGTAGCCGGTTCCAGCCGGAAATGCCGAGCGCCAGGCAGAGCCGCTCATGGCGCTCGCTCGCCGCGTCGTAGGCCGGGCGAACGGCGCGGATGGCGAACGGCATCGCCATAACCGCGTTGACGGCAACGACCATGACGGGTGCGATGGCGAACACATCCGTGATGTTGCGCAAAGCCAGGAACCAGCCGGCGCCGACCACGATCGGCGGCACGACGAGCACGAAACCGGCGCCGGTGTCGGCGGCATGCTCGAGCAGCGACGTAGCGCTGCCCGCACGCCGCAAGGCCAACGCGCGCCGGGCGGCGATCAGCGAGAGTGACAGCGTCACCGAAAGCAGCGCCGAGAAGAAAGAGAGCCCGGCGCTGGTGAGCGTCGCTCGGCGCACGGCGTCCTCGCCGGCCAGCCGGCCGAGATCCGCCCCCAGCCCGGCGAGCACGGTCGCCGCCATCGGCCCGGCGACGAACAGCAAGGCAAACGCAATCAGGCCGGCATTCAGCAGCGTTTCGGCCTTGCCGGTCGCAAGATAGCGGCGTGGCGCCACCGGCAGATTGGCATCGCCGACCGTGTTGGCGCCGAGCCGCGTCAGCATGGCGACCACGACGAAGGTCAGGACGATCTGAAGGAACGTCAGTGTCACGGCCCGCGCAGGATCGAAATCGAAGCGCAGCGCCTGGTAGATCGCGACCTCCAGCGTCGTCGCCGCCGGTCCGCCGCCCAGCGTCAGCACGATGGTGAAGGAGGTGATGCAGAGCATGAAGACCAGCCCGGCGACGCCCGGCAATGCCGCGCGCAGCGCCGGCCATTCGATCAGCCGCAACGCCGGCCAAGCCCCCATGCCGAGCTGGCTCGCTAGCCGCCACTGGTCGGCGGGCACGGTGCCGAGCGCCTCCAGGAACAGGCGCGTGGCCAAAGGCAGGTTGAAGAAGACATGCGCGACGAGGATACCGGACAGGCCGTAGATGCCGGGCCATTCCTGACCGCCAAGGCCGCCGAGGACGCCGGCAAAATAGCCGGCATGGCCGTAGAGCGCCAACACGCCGAGCGCCGCAACGATTGCCGGCAGCGCCAGCGGCACGGTGAAGAGCTGCAGCATCAGGCGACGCCCGGGAAACTTCGGGTGCCGGGACAGAGCGCGCGCCACCAGCAGCGCCGGCGCGACCGACAGCAATGTGGATAGCAGCGCCTGCCACAGCGTGAAGCGGGCGACGCGCAAGAGATAGCTGTCGAAGGCGCCGGCAGCGCCCGACGGGTCGCGGGCGCCTTCGAGGATGAGTCCGGCGAAGGCGCCGCCGATGAGCACGGCGACTGCCGCAAGGGCGACGATGCCGGCGGTTATGCGGGAATCAGGCGCCGGCCTGCCACCCTCCCCCTTGTGGGGAGGGTCGGTGAGCGGATGCCGCGAAGCGGCATCAGCGAACCGGGGCGGGGGTGAGGAAGTCCGCAACGTCGCTACCCCCACCCCGCTCCGCTTCGCGGATCGACCCTCCCCACAAGGGGGAAGGTGAAAGGCGCAGTCACTTGCTCATCGCCGCCAGCCATTCATCCACCCAAGCCTTGCGGTTGGCCGCGACCTCCTCCGGGCTGAACAGCAGGGTCTTGGTTGGCTTCACCAGTTTGTCGAAGGCAGGATTGAGCGGCTTGTCGGTCTTGCCGGCCGGGAACATCCAGTTGGTCTCGGGGATGACGTCCTGGAATTTCGGCCCTGTCATGAAGGCAATGAACTTTTCCGCCAGCGGGTTCTTCGCGCCGGTCGTGGTGATGCCGGCGACCTCGATCTGCAGGTACTCGCCCTCCTCGAAGGACGCCGCCTGGTAGCGCTCGGTGTTCTCGGCCACCATGTGGTAGGCCGGCGAGGTGGTGTAGGACAGCACCATCGGCGCCTCGCCCTTGGTGAACAGGCCGTAGGCCTCGCTCCAGCCCGGCGTCACGGTGAGCACTTTTGCCTTGAGCTTCGCCCATGCTTCCGGCGCCTTGTCGCCATAGACCGACTTCACCCACAACAGCAGCCCCAGGCCCGGCGTCGAGGTGCGCGGATCCTGGATGACGATCTTGTCGGCGCCGGCGCCCTCGACCAGTTCCTTCAGGCTTTTCGGCGGGCTCTTCAGCTTTTCGGTATCGTAGACGACGGCGAAATAGCCGTAGTCGAAGGGCACGAAGGTATCATCGCTCCAGCCACCCGGCACATTGATGCCGGACACTTCGCCATGCGGCGCGAACAGCCCGCTCGCCTTGGCGTCGGCCGTCAGGTTGGTGTCGAGGCCGAGCACGACATCGGCCTTGGTGCCGGCGCCCTCCAGCTTGACGCGATTGAGCAGCGCCACGCCGTCGGCGACAGATACGAATTCGAGATCACAGCCGCATTCGGCTTCGAATTCCTTCTTCACCCCAGGTCCCGGACCCCAGTCGGCGGTGAAGCTTTCATAGGTATAGACGGTGAGCTTGTCCTTCGCCTCGGCGGGCCCGATGCCTGCCAGAAGTGAAACAACGCCCGTTGCGAGAATAAGCTGGGACAACAGTGAGCGCATCGGCGCCTCCTTCGTTCGCGTTAAAGGAATTGAGGCGTCGGATGGTCCGAAACGTCTAATCCCTCCGCCGGTACAAACCGGATCAGGTTCAGCGGGTTGGCTTTGTCGCCTCTCAGCCGGTTCGCAAAGTCAGCGTCCGGCACCCCGTTAGAGCGTTTCGAGACATAGGCCCGGCCGATGCGGGGCGCAAGCGGAAGTTTGCCTGGCATCCAATGCATCACGGCTTACTCTGGAACGCAGCGCCGTTCCGTTTGGATGCGCCTGGCTTCCGTTTCGCGGGCGGGGCTGGTAAGGGCGACGCCCATGGGCACATTCACCATCCTGCTTGGCGGCGACCTCGTGCGCACGCCTCGGCTCGATCGCCAGATCGAAGGCTCCCGCGTCATCGCGGCCGACGGCGGCATCGGCCATGCCCGCATGCTTGGCTTGGTGCCGGAGCTGTGGGTCGGCGATTTCGACTCCGTGCCGGCGAACCTGCCGGAGGATCTTGCCGCCGTGCCGCGCAAGATCTTTCCGGCTGAAAAGGACATGACGGACGGCGAGCTCGCCATCGCCGAGGCGCTTGCGCGCGGCGCCACGCGCCTGGTGCTGGCCGGCGCCTTCGGCGGCAAGCGCGCCGACCATGCCTTCCTGCATCTGGCTCTAAGCGTGCGGCTGGCCGAGGCAGGCACGACGGTGCTGCTGACCAGCGGCGCGCAGGAAGGCGTGCCCATCCTGCCGGGCAAGGCCGGCTTCGACTATGCCGACGGCACGCTGTTTTCGGTGCTCGGCTTTTCCGAACTCGCCGGCCTGACGGTCTCCGGCGCCAAGTGGCCGCTTGACCGTGTCGAGGTGGCGTTCGGCTCCTCGCTCACTATATCAAACGAGGTCAAGGGCCGGCTCGAGATCGCGCTCGAGCGTGGCCGGGCGCTGCTGCTCGCCCACCCCTATCCTCTTCCCGAAAGCTGACATGGCTCCGCCTCTTCTCAATCTCGACGGCATAAAATTGACCTTTGGCGGCACGCCGCTGCTCGACGGTGCTGCGCTCAGTGCCTCCGCCGGCGAGAAGATCGCGCTGGTCGGCCGCAACGGTTCCGGCAAGTCGACGCTGCTCAAGATCGCCGCCGGGATGATCGAGCCGCAGGATGGCGAGGTCTTCCGCCAGCCTTCGGCGACGGTTCGCTATTTGCCGCAAATGCCTGACATGGATGGCTTTGCCTCTGTGCGCGCCTATGTCGAGGCAGGGCTGAGCCCGGCCGACGATCCGCATCGCGCCACCTATCTGATGGACCATCTCGGCCTGACCGGCGAGGAACGGCCGGACGACCTTTCCGGCGGCGAGGCGCGCCGCGCGGCGCTTGCCCGCGTCATGGCGCCCGAGCCCGACATCCTGCTGCTCGACGAGCCGACCAACCATCTCGACCTGTCGGTCATCGAATGGCTGGAAGAGGAGCTTGCCCGCACCTCGTCCGCCGTCATCCTGATCTCGCACGACCGCCGCTTCCTCGAGCGCGTCTCGCGCGCCACGGTCTGGCTCGACCGCGGCCAGACGCGGCGGCTGGATAAGGGGTTTGCGCATTTCGAGGAATGGCGCGACCAGGTGCTGGAAGAGGAAGAGCGCGAGCAGCATAAGCTTGGTCGCCAGATCGTGCGCGAGGAGCATTGGCTGCGCTACGGCGTGACGGCGAGGCGCAAGCGCAACATGCGCCGGTTGGGCGAACTCCAGGCCATGCGCCAGCGCTTCCGCAGCCATCGCGGCGCCGAGGGCTCGGCGACCATGGTGGCGAGCGACGCCGCCGAATCCGGCAAGCTGGTGATCGAGGCCAAGAACATCGAGAAAAGTTTTGGCGACCTGACCGTGGTCAAGGGTTTTTCGACCCGCATCCAGCGCGGCGACCGTGTTGGCCTGGTCGGCCCCAACGGCGCCGGCAAGACGACGCTGCTCAAGATGCTGACCGGCGAGCTGGCGCCGGACGCGGGCGCCGTGCGGCTCGGCGTCAATCTGGAGATCGCGACGCTCGACCAGAAGCGCGAAGCCGTCGACCCGCAGGAGACGCTGGCACATTATCTCACCGACGGGCGCAGCGAGAACCTTGTGGTCAATGGCGAGCAGCGCCACGTCGTCTCCTATATGAAGGATTTCCTGTTCAAACCGGAGCAGGCGCGCACGCCGGTGCGCGAGCTTTCGGGCGGCGAGCGGGCGCGTCTCCTGCTTGCCCGCGTGCTGGCCAGGCCCGCCAACCTCCTGGTGCTCGACGAGCCGACCAACGACCTCGACATGGAGACGCTGGAGCTGTTGCAGGAGCTCGTCGCAGGCTTTGCCGGCACGGTGATCCTGGTCAGCCACGACCGCGATTTCCTCGACCGCACCGTCACCAGCGTCATCGCGCCCCACGGCGGCGGCCGCTGGATCGAATATGCCGGCGGCTATTCCGACATGCTGGCGCAGCGCGGCGGCTCGAGGCTGGAGGATCGCAGGGCAAGACCCAGGGCCGAAGCCACGGACGCAAACGCCGCGCCCAAGACTGAGCAGGCCACCTCGAAAGGCCCGGCGAAGAAACTCTCGTTCAAGCAGAAGTTCGCGCTGGAATCCCTGCCGAAGAAGATCGAGGCGGTGACGGCCTCGATCTCCAGGCTGGAGAACAACATCGCCGACCCATCCTTCTACGAGCGCGACCCGGTCTCTTTCCAGAAGACCATCGCCGCTCTCGACAAGGAACGGACGACGCTGGCGGCACTTGAGGAAGAGTGGCTGGAGCTGGAGATGCTGCGGGAGGAGATGGAGGGGTGACGACTTGCCTGCATGCATTTATGCGCTTATCTTATGCGCATAAATGCAGAGGTATGCTATGCTCCAATCAACTGCGAAACCGCAACGCAAATCGGTCAACACCTCGATTGATTCCAGATTGATCGAAGAGGCCAAGGCATTGGGCATCAACATGTCTCGCGCTGCCGAGCAAGGAATAGCGAAGGCGATTTCTGCCGAAAAGACGCGTCGCTGGCAGGAGGAGAACACGAAGGCGATTTCTGCCGAAAAGACGCGTCGCTGGCAGGAGGAGAACAAGGAGGCGCTGGAAAGCTCCAACGACTACGTCAAGCGCAACGGTCTGCCTTTGGCCAAATACCGGCTGTTTTGATGGCTCGTTATGATTTCTACCGAAGCGCTGGAAGCGATGGTTATCTTCTCGATGTCCAGTCCGACCTGCTGGAGCACCTCGACACCAAAGTAGTCGTCCCGCTCTTGCCGCCCAACATGGCGCCGTTGCCAGCCCACCGGCTGAACCCGACCTTCAAGATCGATGGCAAAGACCACGTGATGGTCACCCAATTCATGTCGGCTTTGATGGCTTCCGAACTGCGAGCGGCAGAAGGAAATCTTGCCAGACACCACGACGAAATCGTCGTCGCCCTCGATATGGTGTTCCAAGGCTTCTGAGCACTACCCCGACGTCTTTGCCGCCCAGGCCTTCAGCGCCTCGTCAAAGACCTTCTCGCCGGGGATCCCCTTTTCCATGGTGAGCAGCGCACGACGTCCGGTCTTGTAGACCACCGGCACGTCGATCCAGTCCTGTCCCCTGAGCAGCGTCAGATTGGCGTCCTCGTCGGCCTTGGTGTCGTTGAGCGCGACAAGGAAGAAGCCGTCGGCGATCTTGGCCGGGATGCCGATCAGCGGGCTGCCGGCATCCTGCTCCGAGCTCTTCATGGCGATGCGCAGGATGTTGTCGACGCCGCCGCCGTCAAACCCTTCCGGCGTCAGGAAGATCATCTCGATGATGTGGCTGGCCGGCAGGGTCTGGTCGGTGTTGCGCCGGATGGTCATGCGTAGCTGGATGTCCTTGCCGGGAATCGCCGCCTCGGCGCGGATCGCCGGCTCCGGCGGCAGCTCCCCGCCCGGCGATTCCTGCACCAGCGACCAGACGATGCTGCCGGGCTCGGCTGTGCCCTGCTGCGTGCTGGTGCGCTCCTCATAGAAGATCGCCTTCTGGCCGACCGGCACGGTCGCCTGGGCCGTCGCCGGCGCGGGCGTGGTTCCGGCGGCGGGCGGCGTGGTGGTGCCGGCCGCTGG
>NZ_LPVS01000040.1:0-7827 GCF_014843905.1 Mesorhizobium silamurunense
GGCCAATGGACAGTCCCCGTCAGGCTCGCAATTTATGACGCAGTAAGACTATAAGCGCAGCGCAGCAACGGTGCAGACCTTGGCAGCGAAACGCGGGCATAGGATACCTTCTTCTGCACCCGTATCGTTCTTCGGCGGACGTAATGGCATGGATTCTAGGGTCTTCGCTCCGCTTCGCGTCGCTGCCCTAGAATGACGACATCGCGGATGCAGGCGCCAATGGCGAGCGCCGATACGACGCCCTCACCCCATCGGCAGCGCCGGCCAGGACTCGACGATGCGCCCGCCGGAAAACACCGCGAGCGAGCCGAAATGCTGCAGCACAGCCTCGCTCTGTTTCGGCCGCAGGAAGGCGTAGTCTCCAGGCTTCACATTCGCTCCCGCCGGCAAACCCATGAACTGCTGGTTGGACGACAGGCCGATCAGCCCGTTCGGCTTCATGCCTTCGGGGAACACCGGCACTGCCATCCACTTGCCGCCATAGAGATAGCAGCCCTTGCGCGGGAACAGGCCAAGCGCCTGCAGCGCTTTGGAAACCGCCGCCGCGCCGGGCAGCACCGGATCGAGCGCCTTCAGGATCGGCGTCGCGATGAAGGCCGCCGGCTGGAAGCCGTCGAGACCCGGCGTGTCGAAGTCGCTCGGCAGCACGAAGGCCGAGCCGATCGACACTTCGTTGGCCACACCTGCGCCATGCAGCAGCGCCGTCTTCGAGCCACCGATGTTGAGGACGCGGCGCTGGTCCGGACCGAGGGCAGCGGCGAATTCCACAGCCCTGGCCGAGGCCTTCTTCAGCGCTTTTTCCGACCCGCCGAACAGGCCGGGAATCTCCGGCGCATGCGCCTCATAGGCCATGATGCCTTCGCAGCGCAGGCCCCTGGGGACTGTCAGCGTCCTGATCTCGGCGGGATTGGCGAAACCGCCGCGATGCAGGCCGACATCGACCTCGAAGGCGAAGCGCAACTCTGTACTGAGTTCGGCGGCGAGAGCGCCATATTCCGAGAGCCGCTCCGGCGTGTCGATCAGCCAGCAGACGCGGGACCACCAGCCGTTGCCGCCACGCATAAGCGCGGCCCTGGCAGCACCCAGCGGCATCGGCTTGCCGTAGAGCAGGTCGCCTTCAGGGAAGGCGTCGAGCACGGCCTGCGTTACCGGCGGATGGAAGGTCATGAAGCGGCTGGTGTTGAGCGCTCCCGCGATATGCGAAAGCAGCGGCAGGCAAGGCAGCGACTTGTCGACCAGTCGCACGGCAAAGCCCGGCGCCAGCCTTTCCTTCACCAGCGCGATATTACCATCCAGCCGGTCACGGTCGAGCACCAGGCAGGGCTGAAAGATCTCCGCCGCCTTCAGCGCCTTCGACAACTCGGCGAAATAGGCGCTCATTGTTGGATGCCAAAAGAACCGGGCTCGATGCCGAACAGGCCGGCCATGTAAGGCGACACGAAGCGGTTTTCGGGATCGATGTCGCGGCGCACCGCCATCGCGTCATCCCAGCGCGGATAAAGTTTCTTGAAGTCCGCCGCCTTGAGGTTGTGCATTTTTCCCCAATGCGGCCGCCCGCCATATCTGCGGAAAATGGGTTCGGCGGCGCGCATGAAGGGCAGCGGGTCGTTCGCCGCATCGTGGTGGATGGCGATCGAGCAGGTCAGCCTTTTGTGGAAGGGCGAGAGCCAGAATTCGTCCGGCGCCACCGAACGCACCTCCATCGGGAAATAGACTTCCGGAAAGTGTTTTTCGGTCAGCGCGATGATCTCGGCCAACGCCTTCGGGCCTTCCTCGTAAGGCAGGTGGTACTCCATCTCGTTGAACCTGGTGCGGCGGTCGCTGGCATAGACGTTGAGCCAGTCCTGCACATAGTCCTCGGACGGCACCTTTTTCACGGCGCCTTTGATCAGCGCGCGGCGCAGCGACGGCAGCCAGCGCAGCGCGGTGCGCAGCTTGCGCAACGTCGCAAGCCCCTCCTCGTCATCCTCGGTAGGCCGCGGTGTCGGCTGCGCGTCGCTCAGGTCGCTGGCGATGAACTGCGCATAGCCGGAAAACGGGATGTAGTAAAATTCGGCCGAACGGTGCCCGCCCATCATCGTCTCGAAGTCGCGCAGCATGTCTGCGATCGGCAGCGCCCACTTGCGGCGCCGCAGCCGGTAGGTCGCGATATTGTTCATCGTCACTTCGGTCAACACGCCGAAGGCGCCCAGCGCGACGCCGGTGGCGTGGATCATATCCTGGTCGCCCGCCCGGCTGAACTCGCGCAGCTTGCCCTGCCCGTCGACGAGTTGCACCGTCTCGAGCTGCGTGTGGTAAGCGCCGAGTGTCGGACCGGAACCGTGCGTGGCGGTGCCCAGCGCGCCGCCGATCGCCTGGCGGTCGATGTCGCCCATATTGGGCAGGCCCTGGCCGATGCCTTGCAGGATGTGCATCAGGGCGCCGAGCCGCGTGCCTGCCCTCACCCTTGCTCGATTGGTTGCGGCGTCGTGCGAGACCAGCCCCTCGATCTTCTCCAGCGAGACGATGGTGCCGTCCGATTGCACCAACGGCGTGAAGGAGTGGCCGGCGCCGGCGACGCGCAACGGGCCGGGCGCCGAGCGCACCAGATCGGCAAGCTCACCCGCATCGGCGGGTGTGGCGATCAGCTTGGGGGTCGCCTGCACGAAGCCCGACCAGTTGCTCCAGGCGTTTGCCATCGTCACCTCCCGCTCAGGCTGGATCGCGGCGCCGCCCGACCAGCACGAAGACGCCGAGCAGCGCCACGCTGGCGAGCGCGCTTCCCGCGGCGAATTCCGGCACCGGACGAAAGTTTTCGCCGTCGATCAGCAGCGACGCGGCGATCGGGCCGATGGCGAGGCCGAAGAGCTGCGCGGCCGGTACCAACAGCACTGCCGTTCGCGTCTCGTCGGCGGTGATTGCCATGCGGATCTGATAAGGCACGATGAACAGCAGGATGAAGCCCATCACCAGCGTCACCGCCCAGAAGACGGAAAGGCCTGGTCCCGAGGCGAGCAGCGCGGAGCTTAGCGCTGCGACCGCGCCTATGACGGTAATGGCAAGACGGTAATCGATGCGCGCCTCGAACGCGGTCGCGGTCATGGCACCCATCACCTGCGCGGCGAGGCTTGCCGAAACCATCAGGCCGACGGTGCGGCCGTCGATTCCGAACTCAGCGCCGAGCGGCTCCAGAAAGGCCCAGACGGCGCCGAAGAACATGAAATAGCAGAAGACCGACAGCAGCGCGGTGATCGCCGGCACGGTGAGCACATTGGCAAAATGCTCTTCCTTCGGGAGATCGGCATAGTCGTCCGGCACGATCCTGGCGACGACCAGCGAGATGAGGCAGACAATGCCTAGCACGACGAAGCCGCCGGACGAGCCGGCCGCAGGCACGGCATAGAGGGCAAGCAGAAGCGCCAGCGCGCATTGCGCCAACGTCTGCAGCGTGACGAAATAGCCGCCGACCCGTTCGGCCCGACGCGAGCGGGCGATCAGCTCGGTGGCGACGGCGACCAAGCCACCCTCGGCAAGGCCTGCGAGGGTGCGCGCGGCAATCAATGAGTTGGGAGTGATCGCATAGGCTGTCCAGAAATTGGCGAGCGCCAACAGAACCAAGAGCACGGCGCTCTTCCGGCGCATGTTGCGCGCCGGCAAGAGCATCGCCACCACGCCCGAGCCGATCGCGATAGCGATCATCTCCGCGGTGGCGACCAGCGCCAGCTCGTCACCCGTGACATGGCCTTCGGTGTAGAGCGCACCGAGCAGCACTGGCTGCAATCCCAGGATGAGCAGACCGACGGAGCCGATCCAAAGTGCCGAGGCAAGCTGCAGGCTGGTCGGGTTGCCGACCAGCCAGTCGCCGCTATCCACATGCCCGGCATCGGTGATAGTCACGAGGCGCCCTCCCCTTGCAGCCCGATCGAAAAACTGACAAGTTGTCAGCATTTTCACGAAACTGATACTTGATCATGTTTATTGTCAACCGCGAATTCGCACTCTCCTGAGAGATTTGGCGCATGACGCAAGCAAGGCGAATGGCGACGGAACCGCGGCGCAGGCCCAAGCAGGAGCGCAGCCGCGAGCGCATCGACGCGATCCTCGCCACTACCATGCGGCTGATCGGCGAAAAAGGCATCGACGCGGTGACGATGAAGGAAGTCGGCGCGCTGGCCGGCGGACCGATCGCCACCGTCTATCACTATTTTCCTTCGAAGTCGGCGATCCTGGCGATGCTCTATGAGCGTTTTTCGGAAGAGAGCCGCGCGCGCTTCGGCGCGATCATCGCCGAGATCCGCGGACTGGAGGACGTGACGGCGGCGGCCGACCGCCTGCTTGACGACTATCATGCCCGTGTCGCAGCGGACCCGGCCATCCAGGATCTGCAGAACGCCATCCAGGCCGACAAGGCGTTGCAGCATCTCGATATCGCCGAGACGCGGCACCAGGCGAAGATGTTCTGCGACCATGTCGCGCCGATGTTGCAGTCTGAGCAGCGCGAGGCTTTTTCGAGGCTGGTGTTCCTGATCTTCCAGCTCGCCGGCGGCGTCGTGCGACTGGCGCTGACACAGGACGAGGCGGAAAGCCGCCGCACGATCGAGGACTATCGCTCGATCATCCACACGCAGTTGCGGCAGTTCCTTTGATCAGGGATCGAGCTTCGGCCCCAGAATCTCCACCAGCCAGTCGACGAACACCCTCACCCGTGGCGAGAGCTGAGGGCTCGGTGGATAAAGCACCGAGATCGGCGTCGGCGTTGGCGGATGATCGGCAAGCACCTCGACCAGCCGGCCGGCTTCAATGTCGGCGGCGAAGCGCCGGCGCGGCGCCTGGTAGAGGCCGAAACCCTGGCGCACCAGCGTGGCGGCGGTGTCGGAATTGGAGACGGTGACCCGCGACGGCAGGACGATCTCCCGCACCTTGCCGTCGACGGTGAATTCCAGCGGCATCACCTGCCCGGTGCGGGACGAGACAAAGCCGATCATCATATGCCCGGCAAGCTCGTTCAGGTCACGCGGCACGCCATGGCGATCGAGATAGGCGGGGCTGGCGAGCGTCGCCTCGCGCGCCATGCCGATGCGACGCGCGATCATGTCACTATCGGGAAGCGGCCCGGCGCGGACCACGCAATCGACGCCTTCGCGCACAAGGTCGACGAAGCGGTCGCCCTCGCCGATATGGACGCTGAGATTTGGATGGCGGGCGAGCAGCGCCGGCAGCTCCGGGATGACGAAGGTGCGGGCCATATGACCGTTGATGTCGATGCTGAGGCGTCCGCGCACTTCATGCGTGCCGAAGCCGCCCTCGGCATCCTCGATGTCGGCAATGATGCCGATGCAGCGCTGGTAGTAGGCCTCGCCGTCGAGCGTCGTCGTGACATGCCTTGTGGTGCGCCTCAGCAGCTGCACGCCGAGCCGCTCCTCCAACCGCTTGATCGAGGCGGTGGCGCTGGAGCGCGGCAGGCCGAGGTCGGCGGCGGCCGCGGTGAAGCTGCGCCGTTCCACGACGCGGGTGAAGAGCCGCATGCTGTCAAATCGATCCATGCGGGATTGTTCGCATAATCTGAATAGTATTGGCAATCCAGGCCCGATTATATTGCACAGTCAGGCGAGTATATGGATCTCCATCACGAAGAAGGAGATTTCGCCATGACCACTCGCCCCATCGCCCTGATCACCGGCGGCAGCCGCGGCCTCGGCCGCAACACCGCGCTCAACCTCGCCCGCAAGGGCGTCGACGTCATCGTCACCTATCGCTCGCGCGCCGACGAGGCTGAGGCAGCCGTCGCCGAGATCGAGACGGCGGGCGGCCGCGCCGCGGCGCTCGAGCTCGACGCAGGCGCGGTCGCCAGCTTCCCGGCTTTCGTCGCAGCGTTGAAGAAGACGTTGCAGGAAAAATGGCAGCGCGACCGTTTCGACTATCTCGTCAACAACGCCGGCACCGGCCTGCGCAAGCCGATCGCCGAGACGACAGAAGAGGAATTCGACACGCTGATGAACACCCACCTCAAGGGCGTGTTCTTCCTCACCCAGGCGCTGCTGCCGTTGATCAACGATGGCGGCCGCATCATCAACATCTCGAGCGGGCTGGCGCGTTTTGCCGCCCCTGGCTCATCGGCTTACGCTATGATGAAAGGCGGCATCGAGGTGTTCACGCGCTACCTCGCCAAGGAGCTCGGCGCACGCGGCATCACCGCCAACACCGTGGCGCCCGGCGCGATCGCCACCGACTTCAATGGCGGCCATGTCCGTGACAATGCCGAGATCAACCGCATGGTGGCGGGCGTCACCGCGCTCGGCCGTGCGGGTGTCGCCGACGATATCGGCCCGATGATCGCCTCGCTGCTGTCGCAGGACAATCGCTGGGTCAACGCGCAGCGCATCGAGGTCTCGGGCGGCATGAATATCTAACCCCACGCCTCGGGCGCCAACCCTCATCCGAGCTTCGCGCCGTGTTTTGCCGCTATTTGCCGGCGAAACATGGCGCTTTGCGCATTTATGGCATTCAGCGAACCGGTGTTTTGCTGCATGCGGAGCGGCCGAAAAAATTTCCTGCCATTGCCCCTTCCCGCGCGCCTTGACTCTCGCAATCCGCCAGCCTATTTCAGCGCCACGTTAGCACTCGCCTTTGGTGAGTGCTAACTCATATCCGGCATCGCCGGATGGAGGAACAGTTCTCACCGTTCTCATCGAGGAAGACAAGATGGCAAAGTCCAAGTTCCGCCCGCTTCATGACCGCGTGGTCGTTCGCCGGGTCGAATCCGAATCCAAGACCGCCGGCGGGATCATCATCCCGGATACGGCGAAGGAAAAGCCGCAGGAAGGCGAGATCATCGCCGTCGGCTCGGGCGCCCGCGACGAAAGCGGCAAGCTCGTCCCGCTGGACGTCAAGGCCGGCGACCGCATCCTGTTCGGCAAGTGGTCCGGCACCGAAGTCAAGCTCAATGGCGAAGACCTTCTGATCATGAAGGAATCCGACATCATGGGCATCATCGGCTGAACATCGGCCTCACCGTCAACTGAATCTTGAATCTGCGGGTTCGACCCGAACCCCTGACAGGAGCTTACAATGGCTGCAAAAGACGTAAAATTCTCCCGTGACGCCCGCGAGCGCATGCTGCGCGGCGTCAACATCCTCGCCGACGCGGTGAAAGTCACGCTCGGCCCCAAGGGCCGCAACGTCGTCATCGACAAGTCGTTCGGCGCCCCGCGCATCACCAAGGACGGCGTCACCGTCGCCAAGGAGATCGAGCTCGAGGACAAGTTCGAGAACATGGGCGCGCAGATGGTGCGCGAAGTTGCTTCGAAGACCAACGACATCGCCGGCGACGGCACCACGACCGCAACGGTTCTCGCGCAGTCGATCGTCCAGGAAGGCCACAAGGCGGTTGCCGCCGGCATGAACCCGATGGACCTGAAGCGCGGCATCGACCTCGCAGTCACCGAAGTCGTCACGGCGCTCGGCAAGGCCGCCAAGAAGATCAAGACCTCCGAGGAAGTCGCCCAGGTCGGCACGATCTCGGCCAATGGCGACGAGTCGGTCGGCAAGATGATCGCTGAGGCGATGCAGAAGGTCGGCAACGAAGGCGTCATCACCGTCGAGGAAGCCAAGACCGCCGAGACCGAGCTGGAAGTCGTCGAAGGCATGCAGTTCGACCGTGGCTATCTGTCGCCCTACTTCGTCACCAACGCCGACAAGATGGTCGCCGATCTGGAAGACGCCTACATCCTGCTGCACGAGAAGAAGCTCTCCAACCTGCAGGCCATGCTGCCGGTGCTGGAAGCCGTCGTGCAGACTTCGAAGCCGCTGCTCATCATCTCGGAAGACGTCGAAGGCGAGGCTCTGGCC
>NZ_LPVS01000042.1:0-7200 GCF_014843905.1 Mesorhizobium silamurunense
ATACCCCCGAGTCATAACGCCGCGGCCGCCACCGGTTTTGCCCCGGTTACCCATATCCTCGTTCGGTTAGCCAAGCCCAAGATGGCGAACCTGCGCGCATCGCTTTGATTTTGTTGACTTACGGTGGGCCGCTGAGGACTGCCAAACGTCGTAGAGCGTCCAGCTATTCCACGCAAACAGGAGAGCAGGCGCACACGATCCGGGTCCGGCGCCTGGTGAAGATCCACCGGGAGAGGCGGGTGATCTGGCGGGACGAGGCATAGCTGAACGACTTGGGCGCCGAGCAGCCAAGCTCGGCGCCGGCTTCGATTACCCGCGCACGTCAGCAAAGCGGCTGTCAGGCCTGCGATTGATAAGGCTAGTGCGGTCGCAGCAATGTCGTCTTCTGCTTCGGCAATCACTACGACATCATGTTTGCCAAGCGTCCACAACAGAGTGTGAACCTTGACCCCGCTTTTGCTGGCCATCGCCTTGAAGGCCTCAGCCCGCTTCTGAGTATCCTTTATAGTCCTGATACCTTGATCGGTGAAATTCGACAGTAATACGTAATGAGCCATTTGTTCCTCCCACAATGGGGAACCGGCAGGGCGCTCACGGCGCGTCCGCCGTTTCCCGGAACCACGATAACACGAGCTGGGTGCGCGAACCACAGGCGGTCAAGAAACGACAACGGCGCTCGGTGGCGTGTCGACCATTCTCGATCAGTTGCGGAGAAGATCGATCCCAATCTGTACGAGGCAGCCCAGATGGCAGATATTGGTCAGCAGGCGTGCCGTCCACATGACCTGGACCGCCGGGTCGAGACGGCCGACATGAGAGGACAAAGTCCAAGCTATGGCTGCCATGAACCATCGCGTCGTCACCGTGTTCGGTGGAACCGGGTTTCTCGGCCGCCGCGTTGTTCGGCATCTCCGCAATGGTGAGTTTTTCGTTCGGATCGCATCAAGACATTCGGAACGAGCCAAGAAGTTGTTTGGTTCTGATGATCCGCAACTTCAATCGGTTGAAGCCGATATCCGTGATGAGCGTGCGATCGCCGATGCGCTTGCCGGTGCTTACGGCGTTGTAAATGCGGTCAGTCTCTATGTCGAACGAGGACAGGAGACCTTTCATTCCGTGCATGTCGAGGCGGCCCGGCGGGTCGCAGCTCAAGCACACCGAGCCGGCGTCGAACGGTTCGCTCACGTTTCAGGAATCGGTTCCGATGTTGCCTCGCCGTCGCTCTACATCCGCAAGCGTGGCGAAGGCGAACAGGCGGTGCGTGCCGCGTTTGCTGATGCCACCATCATCCGTCCGGCGGTGATGTTCGGACCGGATGACGCGTTTCTCACCATTATTCTCAAGCTTCTGCGCCGGCTTCCAATCTATCCGATGTTCGGTCGCGGCCTGACGCGATTGCAGCCGGCCTATGTGGGCGATGTGGCAGAGGCGACTGCAAGAGCGCTGCAGGGGACGCAAACGCATGCGATCACGTATGAGTGCGGCGGTCCCCGCGTCTACTCTTACGAGGAATTTCTCAGAGCCGTTGCACACCAGGCCGGCCTTAGACCGATACTGGTCCCAGTGCCATTTGCCGCTTGGCACGCACTGGCATGGGCCGCGGAAATGCTTGCGAGTCCGCCTGTCACTCGCAATCAAGTGGAACTGATGCAGGTCGACAACGTGTCGTCGCCACAGATGCCCGGATTTGAAGAACTTGGCATTTCGCCGCACCCGGTCGAGGAAATACTCCAGGAGATGTTGCGCGACCCCTGATCAACGAGCCTTTTCGGCACCGCTCTCAGCCGCCACGATTGAGTATCCGCAAATTGTGCTAACCGGCCGATCATCAATGCGAACTTTTGGTCCGTTCCGATCGTTGGGGTGCCGAGTGCCTCTCTACGAACCGGCGATGAGGTTGATCTTCGCGGCCATGATGAAGTCGTTCTCGTGCAATCCCTTGATCTTGTGAGTCTGCAGCGAGACTGCCGCATAACCCCAGCCGAAGCAGATGTCGGGATGATGCCCTTCTTCTTCCGCCAATCGGGCAACTTTGTCGACGAAGCCGAGCGATTGACGGAAATCCGCAAATTTGAAGTTGCGGCGTAGCAGGCGCGCCTCCTCCAGTTCCCAGCCAGGGGTCTGGGACAGATAGCCCTCGGCTGCCTCCTGCGTTAGCGGCGCAACGCCGCCGCGGCAGGGCGTACAGGTTTTCTGAGCAATACCACCGGTCATGACAACCTCCCTTCGTGCTCATTCCTCGTGCAGCGATCGCGTTTTCACCTCGCCCGGTATTTGCTCGCATAGTGCTTTGCAAGAAGCTTGCGAATCTGCTCGGCAAGGCGCTTGTTGCCGGTCTTCGCCCGCGCCTTGTCATTGCCTTTTTGCAGCTTCGGCAGATCGGCGCCCGGGCCTCGATTCGTTGATTTGCGCATCGCAATAGATCAACGCCGGCACGGACAACCGGTTTCGTTAAAGGACGATCTTCACAGGACTGCCGATCGCGAGACCGAGCTCGCCGTCCGCACGCCCTTGATTGACAGCGATCTCGGCAAGCCCGTTCGAGTTCTCGTACCAAAAGGCCGTGCCCGGCGGCCGATCGCGGAAGGTCGTCACGCCCTCCAGCACGCGATCTGCAGCGGCGAGCCTTGCGCCTGCCGGCAGCCTGGCTGCTCTCAGGCCGGTCATGGCATTGCCGAAATGGTCGATATAGACGATCTCGGCGAGGTCCTCCGGCCAGTCTCTACGGCGATCTGCTTCATCCAGGCGCGGCCTTCCGGGCGGCGGCTCACGGCGTGCCAGCATGGCCGCGACCGGGGCAAACAGGTCACGCCCGTGAAAGCTGGCAGACAGGCGCTTTGGCTTCCAGTCGATATCCCAGCTGAACGTATCAGCGGCGCGGCGCTGGATCAGCTCGAACAGGCCGTTGCCGGGGCCGACATACCAGCGACCGTCGGCCTCGACGATGACCGACGGGCGCGTCCCTCCGACGCCTGGATCGACGACACAGAGAAAGACGGTCCCCGCAGGAAACCACTCCGCGTAGGCCGCCAGCAGGTAGGCCGACGCCTTGGGATTGCCGACCGGCGCGTCGGAGAAGAGGTCGATCGCGGGGATGCCCGGCGCCATCTGGTGCAACATAGCCTTCATCTGACCCGTGTAGGGGCCGTGCAAGCCGAAATCCGTGAACAAGACAATCATGGGCGGGCACCGAATGCGCTGCGATGGACATACAAATAGTCGGCCGGAAGGCGCATCCGCCGGCAGGCCTGAACGGCCGGGTTGGTTTCCATAACGAGGCGATCCGCCAAAGCCCCTGCCTGCCGGACTGCCTCGGCTTCCCACCTGTGCAAGCCGTGCCCGGTGAGCCCCAACAGCGCCTGCATCCAATCAGGCACCAGATCAACGGCAGCCGCTACCAGCAGGTGCTGTGCCGGCCTCAGCGGCAGCGGCAGCATAGGCGCCGAACGCATGATGGCGAGAAATTCGAGCACAATGGCCGAGCCCTCCAGCCGTCCGGCAGTCGCATGGAACAGCGCTTCAAGCTCGGCTTCCGATCCCGGCGCGCCCGTGGCGCCGAAAAGGCGCGCGGCGGTAACGCCCTCGGCATAACAGCGGTCGCGCTCCGATGCGGAGAGCTGCCGCACATAGGTGTGATAAGCTTGGACAAAGCCGTACGCCGCCGTGCCCTGAACCCAATTCAGAAGGTCGGGGTCATTGGCGCAATAGGTCGCGCCAGACGATGTCACGCCTGCGACCCGGTCGTGTATCCGCCGAACGCGGGCGATCATGGCCTCGGCCGTGGTGCGGGAACCGTAGATCGTCACCATGGCAGCGAGCCCCGTGCTGTGCAGTCGCCGAATTGGATTCAGGCGGAAAGACGTATGCTCCCATACGCCAGTGCGCACGCGCGGTTCTGCAAGCTCCATGACCACGGCGGTGACGCCGCCGATGAACAGCGAAAGCGGGTTCTTGAACACGCGCCACGACACGGAGTCCGGCGATATCAGTCCGGCCTCGCCGATCGGTCGCGAGAAATCGATGCGAGGCCGGTCGCCGGGCTGCAGCACCGCCCGCGTTATCGCCTCCAAGAGGCTTTGCAACGGCCAAGGCAGGACGATCGGCGTGGTCATGGCAACGAGCGCCATTCACAAGAAACGCGTGCTTCCAAGCAGTGCAGTTGGGCCGCTGGACGCACCTGGCGAAACTACGGCCACCTTCTGCGGAGCTCCTTTGCGCACCGTAGCTCAATTGGATGACCGTGCCCACCACCAGTTCACATTGTCGGCCAGGACAGCGCAAGCCTTCCCCCTGGCGCAGTTCCGACGCCCGTACCAAACTGCCCGCTTTCTCTGTCCAGGGTCTGCTGCAACCAGGCAACGTCCCTGTTAGCCGCGCGGATGAGCTGGAAACGCCGGATCTGGAAGGGCACCAGTTCGAGCGCGACCAGATCGCTTCCGGGACCAAGGTCGGCGATATACATCAGGGCAAGGTCGGGCCGGAATTCCCCGTGGCCTTTGATGCCTTCATAGTCATTCAGGAAGTCGCCGCAGCCATAGAGAATGAGGCGGTTCCGGTACACTTCGATGGATTTGGCATGATGCGATGAGTGGCCGTGAACGATGGATATGTCCGCCCTGTCGATCAGTTCGTGGGCGAACCACCTTTGCTCCCCCGGGATGTCATAGCCCCAGTTTGGTCCCCAATGAAGGGAGACCACGACCACATCATTTTCTCGTCGGTCAGTAGCCACCAGATCGGCTATCGCTGCGACAGTCGCATCGGAAAGCGCAGGTAGAAAGTTCACTCCGGCCCGGTCATGCGTCGCCGCCCAATGTCGAGGGACACCGCTCGTCTTCGAGGCAAACGAAAAAACAAGTGCGCGCCCCGCGTCGGTGTCTGCCAAAATCGCCGGGGCGCTTGCTTGGGCGGCATTGCGCCCCGCTCCAGCGGTCTTGATTTGCAAACGCTCGAGTGTTGCCAGGGTCTCCAGCAGCCCGGCGCGCCCCCAATCAAGAACGTGATTGTTAGCGAGAACGCAGCAGTCGATCCCCGCGGCGACAAGGCAGTCGGCGTTCTCGGGGCTCATCCTGTAGTTGATGCCCTTGGCGACATAGGCGTCGCAGCGCGTAATGCTGGTTTCGAGATTTATGATGCTCGCGTCCGGCCGCGCCCGCTCCAATTCCTGCAGCGCTGCGCCCCAGATGTAGGGGAAGTCGACTGGCGTCGGTATCGGTTGGTTCGCCGCCTCCGCCATCCGGACATAGTCTATGGCCGATTGCACATAGCGCTCGTGAAGACGAGGGTCACACGGATGTGGAAGCGCCTGGTCTATGCCTCGCCCCGTCATCACATCGCCACAGAGAAAGATCCGCATGACGCGTACCAGCCGGGCCCATCACGATCAGTCATGCCGCCCATGACCCGCAGGCCTTCCTCAATTGCCGCAGTTCACACGAGCGAAGACCATCATCGCTCATATACTCCGACGAGAACCGCCTCGGCGAGGAGATGCTTGCGCGCTTCTCGTTCGACCGCCTGACACGATGGGTCGTTGCCGAGCGGCAGGTGATCGATCGACAGCGCAAGCAACCGGAAGTGATAGCGGTGTCTGCCATGGCGATGCGGTGGGCAGGGACCACCGTAACCTGGTCGCCGGAAATCGTTGGTTGCCTGCTTGAAACCTTGTTTGCCGGCGTGCTGGGCAGCGCCTTCGGCCAACTCTACACAATCGGCCGCAATGTCATAGGCCGCCCAGTGATGCCAGATCCCCGCCGGGGCGTCTGGATCATCGCAGAGAAGGACAAAGCTGCGGGTGCCGGCCGGAGCGCCGGTCCAGCCGAGGGGAGGGGAACGATCCTCACCGTCGCAAGTGAAACGCCGCGGGATCGTCGTACTGTTCGCAAAGCTGCTTGAACTGAGCTGCATGGGTCGCCCCTAACGCTGTTGCCGCGCCGCGCAACACTCAGTCCCAAAACGCTAGGTGCCAGGCAATGCTGGTAGGAAGCGCGGGCGCCGCCTTGAGGCTGCGTTGCGACACGGGCTTCACGGTTGATCCGACGCAAGGATAGGCGCTCTATCGAAAATGTACGAGACAATATTGAATGGCAGTTCGTTTCGCCCTGCCGCCCCGTCCAAGCGCCGCGTCGCGCGCATCGTAGCCAGTGATGGCAAGGCTGTGATATCATTGCGCAAGGTGCGCCGCGGTTGGCAATTGCCACTCCCGCGCAGCCTGACACCGTGCAGTGCTGATCGGGTCGCGGGTCTCGTCCCGTCGAACGAGTGGCCTCGGATCATGGAACTCGTCGTTGCTCTTGGGCTGATCGTCTTCAAGGTCGCGTTGCTGATTGCGATTCTGCTGCTGCCCTTGCCGCTGACGTGGCTGGAACGCAAGATCGCGGGGCACATCCAGCAGAGGATGGGGCCGATGCGTGTGGGATGGCATGGGCTGCTGCAGCCGGTGGCGGACGGGGTCAAGCTCTTGACCAAATCCGATCCCCGCAACCAGTCTTCAAAAAAAACTCCAGCAAACTCAGCGAGTTGCTGGAGTTTTTTGTTTTTGGCGCAGCAATTGACTTTTGGTGACCTTGGTCTCAAATCCCAGCTTGGCTAGAGTTCGCAGCATGCTGAACGCCATTCACCACGTCGCGCTCATCTGCACCGACTACGACCGGTCGCGACGGTTCTACGTCGAACTCCTCGGCCTCGATCTGATCCGGGAGAGTCTATCGGGAGGAGCGGCAATCATGGAAGGCTGATCTGCGGATCGGGTCCGTCCAGCTGGAATTGTTCTCCTTCCCTGCCCCAGTGATGCGGCCGTCCTATCCAGAGGCGACAGGCCTGAGACATCTGGCATTTGCCGTGGCGAATCTTGATCCCGTAATTATGCGCCTGGAAGCCGCTGGCATTGCCGTTGAGCCAATCCGGATCGACCCATATACAGACCAACGGTTTACCTTTTTCAGCGACCCAGATGGATTACCGCTGGAACTCTACGAAGCCCCATAAGGAACGGTTCGCTTTCGCGACCACGTCATCGGAGGTGGGAACGGCAATCGGCAGATATAATCCGCCAACTCGGGTGCGTCACAGGGCTCCTTGCCACTGGCTAGGAGGCCGACCGCTCTGCGCCGCATCTCAGCCGTCGAGGGCGCCTTTGCCGCTGCCCGCAAGCAGATGAGGTGGATGGCTCCCGCTCCCGGCATCACAGTGCCACAGTGG